>DATEKX010000052.1:0-2622 GCA_035277165.1 Blastocatellia bacterium
GGCCTGCCCGTAAATTGCGCCGAACGAGGTCAGCAATAAAATAATAGCGAGAGAGGTCAGGTAAAACTTTTTAATCATTTGTATGCTCTGAATGAGTCTGTTCGTCGCCGAAAGCGGGACCGTTCGTGCGAAGGCCGCGAATGTTTCTGGCCCGGCCATAATTAGGCCGCTCTCCCCGGCGCACCATCTCCGCAAACAGGTCGACGTCATAGTCGCACTCGCGCGACATCTCTTCGCGGATCGCGTGCAGCTCTTCGAGAAATCTCGGCTTCCTATACATAAACTCAGAACTCTGCGTTAATCAAAAACTCCGGCGTCACGATCATAGGCACGAAAAAACCTGCTATCGTGTTGAACAACTTTATGCGCGCCTGCTTGTGAACATTTGCTATGTAGCCGAAGTCCCACGTTACAAGCAGGTCGGCTTTGTTGACAGAAGCCACTGCTACGTGCAACGCGTTGCTTATATATTTGCGATGGAATATGCCGCGCGATACATAGCCTTCGGCCAGTATCGCAGCTTCCTCGCTGATCTCATAATGCGGCATATCGCGTATCAAGTTCAAATAAGCTGCGCGGCGCGGTTCGTCCATTCTTTCAAGTTCTCGCACGACCAGAGGCGAGACATAAGGCGTATAATCGGCCATCTCGTGCTCCCACCAGCGGATGGTCAGGTCGCGGCGAAACGGTTCGCCGTTGTCTAGATACGCGCCAATCACAGATGTCTCAATATATAAACTCTTCTTCATTTCAGCCGCAGAGATATTCTACCACAGAGGTGAAAGTAAATTTGAAATCTCAAATCTGAAATCTCAAATCACTGTTTCGTCACTGCGCTGGTATGAGGTTGGAATAGCACCTGTGTGCGAGGGAAATCTATTGTCACTCGAAAGTGTCTGAGGAAATCGCCGCCCAGTATGCCGCTCTGCTCGAATCCGCTCGTCTCGTTGATCGCTCCGAAATCAAGGACGAGCGCGCGCAGGTTATTCTGCAGGAGGTCGGCCACGCGGCAGTTGCGAATAAAGAGCAGTTCGACATTGTTGGTTACGCCTGCGGCCCCGATGACATTCGCCGTCTGCCCTTTGATTATCTGATCGCGCATCTTGAGCCGCTCGACTGCGCTGACAGAGATCGCCGTCGAGCTTGCGCCCGAATCCAGAATCACATTGATGAGTTTCGTCTCGTCGAATTCGGTCTCGATGCTGATCAGCCCGTTTTGCGTCGTGCGGAACGGGATGACAGTTGCACCCGGAGAGTTTACGGCAAGCAACGGCTGGACAAGATTGCGATCAAGGTTCATCCGGTTCTCTTTATAATCAAGCTCCGTGATGAAATGCGAAAGGATTGACAGCCCGATAAAGCCATCGGCGCGTTCTTCGGTGGGCCGATTTTCTGTCCCATGAAAATGGCGTATAAAGCAGGGGATCTGTTTTACTTTCATACCACCGAGATTGAGTGATTTGATCAGGCCGTAAATTATCTCGAACTTTCCTGTGCCGCCCACGCCTTGAGAATTGCCGCCGCGCGAAATTTCGGAAACTCCCAGCCGCTTTGCCGCATCCGCAGATATGACGGTAAAGCCTGACCCCGTGTCTATGACAAAGGTCGCATCGCGATTGTTGACCTTCAATTTAATGTAAGGTCTGCGGTCGCTGCCCAGATGGAAAGGCAGCCCGGTCGAAGCTGGCCCGCTTATATCGTGGACTCTCAAGCCTGACAACTGGCGATAAAATCGAATCAACCCGCGAATGCGGTCGCGGCGTTCCTTGTCGCTTTCTGGAGCCACTTCCAGAAAGAGTTCGTAAGCATCGGCGGCTTCTTTGAAATCTTCGACCCGCGATGAAGCCCGCGCGTATGTCATTATGTAGTCAGGCTCGTCCGGGTCGAGGCGATGAGCGTAGATAGCCTTGGCGAGCGACTCTCTTGATCGCCCCTCAAAGTAATCCACTTCGGCAGCGCCGCCAATGGCGAGCGCTTCTTTGGGATTAAGGTTGAGTGATTGCTGAAGCTCGGCTATGGCGGGGCGAACGAAACCCGAGCGCAAAAGAGCAACTCCTGCAAGCGCGTGCGCCCGCGCATTGTTCACATCGAGTTTCAAAACTTCGGCTGCCTGCTCGAAAGACAGATCGTAGTTTTGTTGCTTCAGGTAGGCAAAGCTCGCGCCGAGTCGAGCTTGAAGGTCTTGCCCTCTTTTGTTTATTAAGTCGTTATAAAGCTCAACCGCCCGTTCATATTTACCTTTGCGAATGGCTTTTCTTGCTTCGCGATGAATCTTCTCTCTGGCTTCGTCCTCTGTGTCATCCGCAAAGACGACGGCCCTTGAAGGCGCAACTGCGAACAGAAACGCAGACAGCACGACAACAAAAAGGATCACAACTCGTAATGTCGAACGGTCGTTTGCTGATTGCAACCGGCTATTTTTTTCGAGTCGAAACCCGGATAGTGCGCTCTCGATACCTTTGACCTTCATTTCAAAATCTCCCCGGTCTTCGTGTACCACAAGAGCAGGTCGAGTTCATCGAAATCCAAACCGATGGACTCGGCAAAGAGTTTCATCTTTTCTTCCAGAGCAACATACTTCTTTTTCGTCGAAGGCGGCTTCGCGCTTTCGATAGTGCCGAA
>DATEKX010000053.1:0-2371 GCA_035277165.1 Blastocatellia bacterium
TCGAGCCTGCCTTGTTATTTCTATCGGCGCTTCTTCATCGCCGGACGCAAAGCTGTCACCGATCATGCGACCGTCTTTCATCACTTGCACAAGCATCGGTTGCCAAGAACCGTGAAGCGACACCGCGTCACTTTCAGGCGCGGCTTCATCGCTGAACGACACCGTGTCCTGACCGTACTTGCCTGCCTTGTCTATAAATCGCCAGACCTGTTTCGCGCCGGGATAAGTCGCTTTGCCTTCGCTCAGTTTGATTCTCATTTCCATGCGGCCACCAAGTTCAAAGCCGACGAGTTTATACACAGCCGACAGCGCAGGCGAATCGTAACTTGTGGCAAGCTCTGTGCCCACGCCGAATGAATCTATCTGCGCGCCGCGAGCAATCAAGTCTGCAATGCGATGCTCATTCAGGTCGCTGCTTGCGAATATCGTAGTGTCATTCATCCCAGCTTGATCGAGTATGCGCCGGACTCGGATGCTCAATTCGAGCAGGTCGCCGCTATCAAGGCGCACGGCAGAAATGCTCTGGCCGAAATCACGCGCCAGTCGCTCGACTGCTCGAATCGTGTCATAAGTGTCAACGAGAATAGTTGCGGTCTTGGGAAAGACTTTCAAGAAGGCGTGAAAAGCTTCGTCCTCGTTGTCGAACGACATCACGAATGAATGCGCGAGCGTTCCATAAGTCGGGATGCCGAACAGATGACCTGCTTCAACATTCGATGTGCCGATGCAGCCGCCGATGTAAGCAGCGCGAGCGGCAAACAGCCCTGCTTCGGTGCCGTGCGCTCGCCGCGTGCCGAATTCGATGATGCTGCGCCCGCGCGCCGCCGTGACCGTGCGCGCTGCTTTCGATGCTATCATCGTTTGAAAATTGATCGTCGAGAGCAAAAAAGTCTCTACGATTTGAGCTTCGATGATCGGCGCTGTCACGCGCAGCATCGGCTCCATTGCAAAGACGGAAGCGCCTTCGGGCATAGCCCACACGTCGCCTGTGAATCTAAACTCTGCGAGGTAGTCAAAAAATTCACGCGACACGTTCCCGAATGCCGGATGATTGCGCAGGTAATCGATCTGCTCGGCGGTGAAGCGCAGCGACCGGAGATAATCCAAAGCCTGTTCAAGTCCGCCCGTGATTAGAAAAGAACGATTACGCGGCAGCCTTCGGACGAATAACTCGAATATAGCTTTGTTGTTGATATGGTTGTCGAAATAAGCGGCGGCCATCGTCAATTCGTAAAGGTCTGTTGTAAGCCCATAAGCGCGTTGAATCATAATAGTGATTGAACTATAGAAACCGCGCGCCGCTGAGTCAACAGCATTGCTCGCGCGCGACAACGGCTTGAGTTGTTCGTATTATGACCGCTACAATCGCCAGCCTGAAAGATGAATAGTGAGATAAAGAAGATGGTAAGAAATGAGAACGGCGTGGGCGGACTTGTCTCAGAGTCGCGAGTGAAGGTTCGCTATGCAGAAACAGATCAAATGGGCGTGGCTTACTACGCGAATTATCTGGTGTGGTTCGAGGTGGGACGCAACCAGTACTGCAACGATTGTGGGTTTTCTTATCGCGACATGGAGCGCGAAACAAAATTGTTTATTGTCGTTGCAGAAGCCCGTTGCAGGTACAAAATGCCCGCGCGATACGAAGATGAATTAATCATACGAACTCGTGTTACGGAAGTGACGCGAAGGACATTGCGCTTCGCCTATGATATTGAGCGCGCAGACGGAGCGTCGCTTGCGACAGGCGAGACTTTCCACGTCCTGATTAACTCCGAAGGCCACCTATCGAGCCTTCCCGATAAGTACCTGACAATGCTGAGAGGGGAAACCACTGACCACTGATCACTGATCACTGCTCAAATGGATCGTCTGGTTTATCACAACGACAGAATCCTTGATTTGACCGAAGCAATGGTCGCTCCGACGATTGCCGGTTTGCTTTACGGATGGGGCGTGTTTACGACTCTGCGCGTTTATAACGGCAAAGTCTTCGCTTTCGATTATCACTGGGAGCGATTGTTGCGCCACTCGGAAAAGGCGCGCGTGCCGGTTCCATTGGAGTCGGAAGTAGCAAGGCGAGCGCTTAATGATCTGATCGCAGCAAACTCGGTGGAACAGGGAAGGGCGCGAATTACCGTGCTGAAAGGCGAAGCAGGTTTCTGGCGCGGGGCGTCCGCACGCGAAGCCGATGTCGTGATGTTCACATCGTCAGAAGCCTTTCGCGCATTGCCGAATCCTGCGTTGACCATATCTCCCTATCGTGTGCTATCGGGTGGGCCGCTTGCAAACGTGAAGCGCACTGCGATGATTGAAAACCTGCTGGCGTTTGAAGAGGCTCGCACGCGCAATTTCGATGAAGCAATCATGTTTA
>DATEKX010000054.1:0-5475 GCA_035277165.1 Blastocatellia bacterium
AAATTGATTGACCGCCACACGGCTTTAAGAACTACTTTTCCGGCAGTAAACGGCAAACCCGTCCAGCAGGTCCATGAACATCAAGCGGTGGATTTTAAACTGGTAGATGTTTCGAGTTTGAGTCGCGATGAACTGAAAGGCTTATTAGTCGAACAGTCTCATCGCCCTTTCGATCTGGAAAGCAGACCTGTGCTGCGCGTGAGATTATTCGCGCGGTCAGCCGACGAGCATGTGCTTCTGCTTACGATGCATCACATCGTAGTTGATTTTTTATCTTTCGTAATCATCTTTGACGAGCTACGCGCACTGTATATGGCCGAGAGCACAGAGGGCGAGGCGGGGCTTGGGAAACTCGACGCTGAGTACCTGGATTACGCCAACTGGCAGGTTGAAATGCTGACGGGGCCGCAAGGAGAGAGGCTCTGGGATTACTGGCGAACGCGACTTGCCGGTGAGTTGCCTGCGCTTGAGCTTCCGACTGATAGGCCTCGGTCGCAACTGCAAACTTTCCGAGGGGCTACAGAGACTTTCAAGCTGAACGAAGAATTAACACAACAGCTCAAATCATTCGCGCAGGCAGAAGGCGCTGATCTTTACGCAACCTTGCTTGCGGTCTTACAAGTCTTGCTTCATCACTACACCGGCCAGAGCGAAATTCTGATCGGCTCCCCGCCTGTCGGAATTCGCAGGAAGGAATTTCAAAACGTTGTCGGTTTCTTTCACAACCCCGTCGTTTTACGAGGCGATCTTTCAGGAGACCCGACGTTGAGAACACTGTTAAACCGGGCGCGTCAGACTATGTTGGAAGCGTTCGATCATCAAGACTATCCCTTTCCACTTCTGGTTGAGCGGCTCCAGCCGTCACGTGACCCTGGTCGCTCGCCGCTCTTTCAAGTGATGTTTGTCTTGTACGAGGGCGGGGACCCAACGGTGCTCTCTTTTCTTGCGGGCGAAGCGGGAACGCGTATCAACATGGGCGGGATTGAGCTTGAATCTTTGGAGCTTGAGCAGCAGGCGGCGATGTTCGACCTGACGCTGACCGTAGTTGATTCGGATGGGAAACTTGCTGCCGCGCTGCAATACAACACAGACCTTTTCAACGCCGACCGGATAGCTCGGATAGTGAAAGATTTCGAGAGCCTGATAAGAGCGATGATTGCAAATCCCGGACAGCGCATTTCGGATTTAAGGCTCGCTGCCGCAGCATCGCAGGCGCCGAGCGACGCGGCAGGCGAACAGGACGCGGAAGACAAACAGATCGCCTTCAGCCTCTTCTATTTTGCGAGCGACGAGGACGATTCGGCCAAAGACAAATATAGATTGCTGATCGAAGGCGCGAAGTTCGCAGACCGGCATGGGTTTTCAGCCGTCTGGACTCCCGAAAGACATTTTCATGCATTTGGCGGGTTGTACCCGAATCCGTCTGTGACCGGCGCTGCAATCGCAACTATCACCGAGCGAATTCAGATCAGGGCGGGCAGTATTGTCTTGCCGCTTCATAATCCGATCAGGATTGCAGAAGAGTGGTCCGTAGTTGACAACCTGTCGCAGGGAAGAGTCGGGTTATCTTTCGCATCCGGCTGGCACGCAGACGATTTCGTTTTTGCGCCTGAGAACTTCGCCGGTCGCCGACAGGTGATGGCGCGTCATATAGATACTGTCCGCAGGTTATGGCGAGGCGAAGCGATACCTTTCATCGGCGGCGCGGGAAACGAAGTTCAAGTGAAAATTCTTCCGCGACCCATACAGAGCGAGCTTCCCGTCTGGGTAACGGCTTTCGGCACGGTCGAGACTTTCCAGATGGCCGGTGAGATCGGCGCGAATATGCTCACGCACCTGCTAGGTCAGAGCGTCGAGTTGGTGGCCGAAAAGATCGCTATCTATCGCAAGGCATGGCGCGACCACGGGCACAAAGGAAAAGGTCATGTAACGTTGATGCTTCACACTTTCGTCGGCGAAGACTCTGACCGCGTGCGAGAAATTGTGCGAATCCCTTTTTGCAATTACCTGAAAAGCTCTCTCGACCTGCTCATCGGCCTGGCTAAAGGCGCGGGTCTGGAGATTGATCCAAAGCACATCACAGATGAGAACGCAGATGCGCTGGTGACTCACGCGTTCAATCGGTACTACGAGACATGCGGGCTGTTCGGCACGCTTGATACCTGTTTGCAGATGATCGATAAGCTCAAAGCAGCGGGCATAGATGAAATCGCATGCTTGATTGATTTCGGAGTTGATATTGACTCGGTTATGGAAAGTCTCGATCACCTCAATATGGTAAAAGAAGCGTGCGATAAAAGAAGCGGCTCTATACACCGGGCCGAGTTGGAAAGAACTATTGCCGCTGTTGAAGAAACGCAAGGTCGAGCCGAAACCCGTCGAGCGTTGATGAAAAGAAACCGGCAAACCAAAACCATGCGCACGACGGCTAAAAACGAGTAATGGCAATCAAAGATAAAACGCGATTGAAAGATTAATGAGGGAATTGATGAGCAGTTCGGAGATAAATGATAACCTGTCGGCTTCAGATATAGCTGTCGTCGGGATGGCAGGCCGTTTCCCCGGCGCAAACAGCGTTGACGAACTCTGGAATAACCTTGAAGCGGGAGTCGAATCCATCTCATTTTTTACCGATCAGGAGTTGCGAGCTTCAGGCGTTCCGCCTTCCGCGCTCAGTGATCCCAATTACGTCAAGGCAAAAGGCGTGGTTGACGATATAGATTTGTTCGACGCTACGTTCTTCGGCTTCAATCACAGAGAGGCGCAGATTCTGGACCCGCAGCATCGTCTGTTTTTGGAATGCGCATGGCAGGCCATCGAGAGCGCAGGCTATGACTGCGAGAGTTACGACGGGCGAATAGGTGTTTACGCGGGCACGAGCATGAACACTTACCTGTTGAGCCTGTATTCAAACCCGGACTTGATGGAATCATTCGGCCCGCTTCAACTGCTGATAGCAAGCGACAAAGATTTTCTGGCTACGCGAGTCTCTTACAAACTGAACCTGACCGGCCCGAGCATCACGATTCAAACCGCCTGCTCGACTTCGCTTGTCGCAGTCCACCTTGCTTGCCAAAGCCTGCTCAATGGCGAATGCGATATGGCGCTGGCCGGTGGAGTCTCAATAAGAATCCCGCAAAAGTCAGGCTACCTGTATCAAGGCGGCGGCATCGTTTCGCCCGACGGGCATTGCAGAGCCTTCGATGCAAAGGCAAACGGGACTGTCGGCGGCGACGGTGTGGGACTAGTCCTGTTAAAGCGATTGGAAGATGCGCGAGCCGATCATGATTCGATACGCGCCATAATAAAAGGTTCAGCCATCAACAATGACGGAGCGATGAAAGCCGGGTTTACGGCTCCCAGCGTGACGGCTCAAGCGGTAGTCATCGCCGAAGCGCAAGCAATGGCTAGAGCGGACGCCGAAACGATCAGCTATATAGAAGCGCACGGAACTGCGACGACGCTTGGCGACCCCATCGAGGTCGCGGCTTTGAGAGAAGCCTTTCGGACTTCTACGAACCGAAAAGGCTTTTGCGCTATCGGCTCTGTGAAGACAAACATCGGGCATCTGGACGCAGCGGCGGGCGTCGCGGGATTGATTAAAGTTGTCAAAGCGCTTGAGGAAAAGAAGCTGCCGCCCAGCCTGCATTTCGAGCATCCGAATCCAAAAGTTGATTTCAAAAACAGCCCGTTTTATGTCAACAACACGCTGGCCGAATGGGAAAGTCCGAATGGCCCTCGCCGCGCCGGAGTCAGTTCATTCGGGATGGGAGGCACTAACGTCCACGTTGTCGTAGAGGAGGCCCCCAACATTGATACGCCAGACGACGCGCGCCCGTATCAACTATTGCTGCTCTCAGCAAAGACGGACTCGGCTCTCGAAGCAGGGACTTCAAACCTCTGCCGGTATTTGAATCAAACCCCTTCTAACCTTGCCGACGTAGCTTTCACATTACAGGTTGGCCGAAAGGTTTTTGACCACCGGCGCATAACCGTTAGCCGTGATCTGAAAGACGCGCAGTCGAGCTTGGAAACGCTCGATCCTCAACGAGTATTCACGGCCTTGCATGACGAGGTTGATCGCCCGGTTGTTTTTATGTTTTCCGGTCAAGGGTCGCAATACGTGAATATGGGGCTGGAACTTTACCGGGTCGAAGTCGAATTTCGCAAACAGGTTGATCTGTGCTGTGAGTTTCTCAGTCCCCTCCTCGATGTTGACCTGCGCGACATAATCTACCCGGATGAAGCAAAGCGCGAAGACGCCGAGCGGTTATTGAATCAGACCTTCATAACTCAAGCCGCCATATTTGTGATTGGTTACGCGCTCGCCCGGTTGTGGATGCGATGGGGAGTGCAGCCGCGCGCAATGATCGGGCACAGTATTGGCGAATACGTAGCGGCTTGTTTGGCGGGAGTCTTCACGCTCGAAGATGCTTTGCGGCTTGTTGCCACGCGAGGGCGGTTGATGCAAGAGTTACCATCAGGCGTTATGCTCGCGGTTCAGCTTGCAGATAACGATGCGCGGGCGTTGCTCGGCAATGACCTGTCGCTTGCCGCGATCAACGGACCATCTGATTGCGTTGTTTCCGGCCCTGCCGGTGCAATAAAAGAGTTGGAAGACAGGCTTGCCGAAAAAGGCGTGCGTGCGCGCCGTCTTCGCGCATCGCATGCTTTTCATTCCGGGATGATGGAAGAAATCCTTGAACGCTTCACCGAAGAGGTCAGAAGACTGAAGCTGAATGCGCCGGGAATTCCTTATGTGTCAAACGTCACAGGCATGTGGGCTACCGAGGCCGAAGCGACAAGTCCAAGCTACTGGGCCAGACATCTTCGAGAAACCGTTCGCTTTCAACAGGGCTTACAGCAATTGTCAAACGGGTTTGATGGTGTTCTGCTTGAAGTCGGGCCGGGGAACACTTTAGCTACTTTAGCTGCGCGGCAGACTCACGCGCGAGCCGTGCTGCACTCGCTGCGCCACCCGAATCGAGATCAATCGGATGAAGCGTTCTTGCTGACAGCGCTTGGCAAACTCTGGCTGGCAGGGGCGCGGATCGATTGGCATGGGTTTCAGGAAAAAGGGCAGCGCCGCCGTGTGCCTTTGCCGACCTATCCATTCGAACGCCAGCGTTATTGGATAGAGCCGCAGATCGAGACGCTCGATTCGGGGGCGATCAAAGGGCCTGAAAAAGCCACCCTATCAATGGCAACGCATCCGCGACCCAATCTTGGAACCGCTTATAGAGCGCCCGGCAACTATGTCGAGCGCGCGCTTGCTGACATATGGCAAGGGCTATTGGGCGCAGAACAAGTCGGCGTTTACGATGACTTCTTCAGCCTCGGAGGCCATTCATTGCTGGCAACTCAGCTACTATCTCATGTGCGTGAATCGTTCGAAGTAGATTTGCCTTTGTCCAAGCTGTTTGAAACGCCGACCATCGCTGAATTAGCTCTCGCAATCGAAGAAGCGCTGATAGA
>DATEKX010000055.1:0-2822 GCA_035277165.1 Blastocatellia bacterium
CAATCCATTTGCATCGAGCGCGCGCGCGGACTCGCGCAACAATTGCATATGGCGTTCGATCATTCGACCATCGGCTGCGCGCTTTGCATTAAAAGGGCGATACCTGTCCGCCGCATTGAAGTGGAGCGCAGCAATACATAACGAATAGCATTCGCTCGGTTTCTTTTCAAAGTCGAATGATAGTTGAATCGGGCTCGCAGAAATATCAACGCCGTTTAATGTCGTGCTAAACCCGGCGCGGTCTGCCAAAGCTCTCAGCGGTTCGATGTTTAACATTTATTCGCAAATGATTGAGTTCTGCAACTGACCTCTGTTCTTCACACCTCTTGAAGCTGCTCGACTGATGTAAGGAATCGCGGCTTTGGCTCGGCTTGAACTACGCGCGTGCCGGGTGAGACTGATTCGGTCAACCATACATTGCCGCCGATGATGCTCCCTTCGCCGATTGTCGTTTCGCCGCCCAGTATGGTTGCGCCCGCATAGATCACTACCTTGTCTTCGATTGTGGGATGGCGTTTCTGCCCGCGAATCAAACGCCCCTTTTCATCTTTGGGAAAAGAGAGCGCGCCGAGCGTCACGCCCTGATACAACTTGACGTGATTGCCGATGATAGTAGTTTCACCGATAACGACTCCCGTCCCGTGATCTATGAAAAAGCTCTCGCCGATTTCGGCGCCCGGATGAATGTCTATTCCTGTGCGCGAGTGCGCAAGCTCCGTCAGCATTCTTGGCAATATCGGAACGCCCATGACATGAAGCTCGTGCGCGACGCGATAAGCGGTGATCGCATATGCAGCGGGGTAGCTCAGTATTATTTCGTCAATGCAATGGGCCGCCGGGTCGCCGTCGTATGCGGCCTGAATATCTTTGGCCAACACGCGACGAATTCGCGGGAGCGATTCGAGGAAAGAGTAAGCGCATTCTTCGGCGATGCCATTGGATGCGAGCGATAGCTCGCCATCGAGATGTTTCATGTGGCGCATGCCTTTCGATATCTGCTCGCGCAGATGCTCGAACAGCCACACGGTTCGTTCCTGCACTCTATAGATGATGCCCTGATGCGTTATGCCGCCCGCGCTGGAGTAGCCCGGATAGATTATCTCTTCGAGCGCCTGCATGATTTCTGCCGCGTCCTGTCGCGATGGAAGCGGCATTCGATCAAGGTGATGAATTTTTGGCGTCGCTTCATCGTAAGAAGCGGCGATGCGTTCCATGATGCAGGCGAGCCTGTTTTGGCGCGCCGCAATGTCCAGCTTTTCCATGTCAATTCTCCGGTCGGCACCTCGTTTTGACGCAATGGCTATGTTGATACGAAGCCATCTCAAAGTCAACGGCTAATCTCTTGCAAAAAACCTGATTGAGCGGTTAGCCTTCACGCGATGAGAAAATCATTCAGCCTGAAACTCGGCAATGGCGCGACGCTCGAACTCGGCGAAAGCACAATCGTAGTCGGAGTCTTGAATGTAACGCCCGATTCGTTCTCGGATGGCGGGCAGCACTTCGATGCTGCGCGAGCAATCGAGCACGCTCTTCAAATGGAGAGCGATGGAGCAGATATTGTTGAAGTCGGCGGGGAATCAACTCGGCCCGGCGCGCCTCGTCTTTCAGCAAACGAAGAACTGGCGCGCATCTCGCCTGTGCTCAAAGAACTGGGCAAGCGATTGCGCGTTCCTGTCGCGATTGACACGTACAAAAGCGAAGTGGCTCGCGAGGCGCTCGATTTGGGCGCGAGCATCATCAACGATGTCAGCGCATTGCGGTTCGATGTTCAGATCGCCGAAGAAGTAGCGCGCAGCAAGGCGCTGCTAGTGTTAATGCATATGCGCGGCGAGCCTCAAACGATGCAGAAGATTGAGCCGAGCCTCGACATATTCGGAGAGATCGAAGCGGACTTCAACACATCTATTCGCAAAGCCGAAAGCCGTGGTGTTCAGCGCGAACAAATCATACTTGATCCCGGCATCGGATTCGGCAAGACGCTCGAACAAAATCTCTCTATCCTGAATCACCTGCATCGGTTCGAGAAGTTCGGGATGCCGTTGATGATCGGCACATCTCGAAAGAGCTTCATAGGCCGGTTGACCGGGCGACCTGAAAGCGACCGCGTTTTCGGGACTGCCGCCTCTGTCGCTGTAGCCATATCGCGAGGCGCGCACATGATTCGCGTTCATGATGTGCGGGAGATGTCAGAAGTCGCGCGCATAACCGATGCGATTCTTACTGCCAAATAAAAAAGGGCCGGATGTCATATGGCATCCGGCCCTTTGAGTCTTCAGGTAAGAAGCTTACCTTACTTGGTTGCAGATAAAGGAGCCGCTCCACACAAGCAAGTGTCATTGCGTAGGTCGCGGTCTTGTATCGTGCAACGATTCGTGCCCGGCGGGCTTTGTACCGAACCAGTTGCCGATGGCGGCGAACTGCCTGCCGAGATGTTGAGCAATACTTTACGATCTGGCGCATTATGCGTCAGCGTAAAGGTGTTGCCTAACTTCTTGATAGTACCAACTCCGGTGAAGATGGTTCCGTTGCAGCACCATCTATAAGCACCAGTGAAGGTGTTGACCAGCACTGTATTAGCGCAGCCTGCCGAATCATCCTGTATCCTCGCATTGAAGACAGACACAGTGAAACTGCAAGTCGCGGTGTTGCCCGAAGCGTCTGTAGCCGTGCAAGTGACGGTAGTGACTCCTACGGGGAAGCAACTGCCGGAAGGCGGATTGCAGACTACGGTTACGCCTGGGCAGTTGTCGCTTGCCGTTGTGGTGAAGTTGACCACAGCGCAAGGATCGGTGATGGTCGGAGTGACCGCCGTAACGTTAGCC
>DATEKX010000056.1:0-5668 GCA_035277165.1 Blastocatellia bacterium
TAATCCATTATCCTCCCTAATGCGCAGGCTTTGAACTGACGACCACCGATTTTGTTTCAGTGTAGTAATCGAGCGCTTCAGTGCCGTGCTCTTTGCCGAGGCCGCTTTGCTTGAAGCCGCCGAATGGAAGTTCGTCGTAGATTATCTGCGCGGAGTTGATCCATGTGTAGCCCGCTTCAATGCGTTCAGCCGCGCGCGTGGCGCGATTCAAATCGTTAGTCCAGATTGACGAGCCGAGGCCGAAGATAGAATCGTTGGCTTTCTCAATCGCTTCATCAAGACTGCCGACGCGAAAGACGGGTAACGCGGGGCCAAAAACTTCTTCGGTCGCAACGCGGGCGTCTTCGGCCACATCCGCAAGCACGGTCGGCGCGTAAAAGTGACCGCTGTCAAATTCGCCGCCGCTCAATCGCTCGCCTCCGACAAGCACGCGCGCGCCTCGATCAACTGCGTCCTGAACCTGAGACTCGATTTCCTCGCGCTGAGTTCGACTGTGCAGCGGCCCGATCATCGTGCCTTCCGCAAGGCCGTTTCCAACGCGCAGTTTCTTCACTCGCGCTACAAGTTTTTCGATGAAGTCGTCAGCTATCGAATCAAACAGGTAGAGCCGCTTGATTGCCAGACACGCCTGACCGCAGTTGAAGAAGCGACCAACCGCAGCGGCCTTCGCGGCTTCATCAATATCTCCGTCATCGCAGACAATCATCGGGTCTGAGCCGCCAAGTTCAAGCGTCACACGTTTGATTCCGCTCGCGGCAGATGCCATCACGCGACGGCCTACTTCGGTTGAACCCGTAAAGCCTATCTTTCGGACTTTGGGGTTCGTGACGATCTCTTCGCCGACAACAGAGCCTTGCCCCGTAACCATGTTGAGCACGCCCGCAGGCAAACCTGCTTCGAGAAATAACCCGATGACGCGCAGGTCTGTGAGCGGCGTTGTTTCAGCGGGCTTGATGACCATTGTATTGCCTGCCAGCAGCGCCGGGCCGATTTTGTTTCCCATCAAAGAGACTGGAAAATTCCACGGCACGATTGCGCCGACAACGCCCAACGGTCGCTTGATGATCAGACCATATTTGCCTTCATCAATCTGTGGGATGTAGCCGCCGCGAATGTTTTTTCCAAGTCCCGCGTAATATTCAATCGTGTGCGCATAACGGCGGATTTCAAGCATCGCTTCGCGCAGTGGCTTGCCCTGCTCTTTTGTCAGCAAAGTGGCAAGCTCTTTTTCATTTGCGCGAATCAACTCGACTGTGCGACGCAAAACATCTGCGCGCTTTGCCTGAGTCCATTCGCTCCAATTCGCAAAAGCCGCTTCGGCTGCATCAATCGCTTCGCTCGCATCTTCTTTTGTGCCGCGCGGCGCACGGTCTACGGCTTCGCCCGTAGCCGGATTCATCACTTCAACATAGTCACCGCTGCGCGAGTTTACCCACTCGCCGCCTATCAGCATCTGAGCCATAAATTATCTCCGTTTTATTTCCTTCAAGTGAATAAGCAGGTCGTAGGTTCGCTGCTGCTCATCGGTATTAATTTCAACATCGGCCATCGTCAGCGTTTCAAATCGCTTCAGGCCGTTAAGATTTCGCAGGCTCTTATCCATCAAGTCCTGATTGTATGGTTCGCCTGTACGCAAAACCATTTTGCGATACACCTTGTCATCTTTCGTTGTCTCGCTGCCGGTGAATTCCAGCCTTCGCAATCGGAACGCGGAGCCTTCGTTGATATTGATTGCGATTCCAACAAGCCCCATCTTCGATCTCGGAGAAATCACTTCGTATTCAGTTGTAACTTGCACCTGAACGCGAACGTGACCCCGATTCAAGTAAGCTCGCCTGATTACCTCGGCGGCATTATCAATAACGGCTGGCGAGGCAAACATATTTGATTTAATTCCGGCAAGTTTCAGAATCTCGTCGGTAGTAAACGTTTTCGCGCCGTCAACGGTGATCTTTCCGAATCGGTAATATACAGATGGGTCGCGCTGCTGCATGTTGGATTGCGAATGCAGAGACAACACGGACTGAGCATTAATCAATCCAACGCCGAGCAATAAGATGAGCAGCCTATGCTTCATGACTTTACTCCAACATGCGGCAGCGCGCCGATTCAAACCTCAACGAGTGATAACGACGCCCTTCGGCTCAAGGTAGTAATCCAAAGCTTCGGGGCCGTGTTCGCGCCCGAATCCGCTGGCTTTGACGCCGCCGAACGGCAATTCGTCATAACCGTAGTGCAACGAGTTCACCCAGACATTTCCGGCTTCAATCTTATCAATTGCTGTTTCGATGTTATCCAGATTCTTTGTCCAAATCGAAGAGCCTAGACCGTAAATCGAATTGTTAGCCTTCTCGATGGCTTCATCAAGACTGCTCACACGGAAGATGGGAAGCAAAGGCCCGAACGTCTCTTCTTGAACAGCGCGCGCGTCTTCCGGCACATCAAGCAGTATGGTCGGATTATAGAAATTCCCATTCTCGTATTGCGCGCCTTCGGGTCGCGAGCCGCCGATTAAAACCTTTGCGCCGCGACCGACAGCATCCTCGACTTGAGACTCAATCTCGTCGCGCTGCGTTGCGGTGTGAAGCGGCCCCATACGAATCTTCGGCTTTTCAGCTTTGCTCATCCCGTCGCCCACTTCGTAGCGCGATACTTTGCTGACCAGCCCGTCGACGAATTGATCGAAGACTTTATCGAAGACGAACAGTCGCTTCACGGCAAGGCACGCCTGACCCGCGTTCCAGAAGCGGCCAACCATCGCGCCTTGAATCGCTTTCGCTATGTCGGCGTCTTCGCAAACGATCATCGGATCAGACCCGCCCAGTTCAAGAGTTACGCGCTTGAAATCGCCGCAAGCCACCGACGCAACGTGCTTGCCCGTAGCCGATTCGCCTGTAAATGCAATGCGGCGCACTTTCGGATTAACGAGCAACTCTTCGCCGACAACGCCGCCCGGCCCTGTGATGACGTTCAAAACTCCCTTCGGCAATCCCGCCTGATTCATCAACTCGATTATGCGAATCGTAGTCAGCGGTGTTGTTGAAGCGGGCTTGACGATAACGGTATTTCCAGCCGCGAGCGCAGGGCCGACTTTCGTGCCCATCAAAGTGATAGGAAAATTCCACGGCACTATTGCGCCGCACACGCCTAGGGGACGGCGAATCACCATGCCGTAAGCGTTCTTTGCAGGCAGCGGAACCTGCGAGCCTCGCACTTTCGAGGCAAGCCCTGCATAAAAATCTATGCCGTGATGAAAGTGCTCAAGCTCGCCGCCCGCTTCCATAAACGGCTTGCCCTGCTCGCGTGTGAGCAGTTCGGCTAAACTTTTCCGCTCGGCGTCAACAAGCTCGGCGGCTTTGAACAGAAGCTTGGCGCGCTCTTCATATGTCGTATGTGACCATTCATCGAACGCCGTCTCGGCTGCATCAATCGCGCGGCGCGCATCTTCGGCATTGCCCTTCGGCACAGTGTCAACTGTTTCGCCGTTAGCCGGATTGCGTACTTCGTAAGTTTCGCCTGTGATCGAATCAACAGACTCTCCTGCAATAAACATCTTCGCCATTAAGATTCCTCCTGTTTGAAATATCAAATCTCAAATTTGAAATTTCAGAAACAATTATTTCCCGCTAAACTCCGCCTTGCGCTTCTTCGCGTAGGCGTCAAGCCCTTCCTGCGCATCCGCGCTCTCGAATAGTTGCTGCAACAACTCGCGTTCGAGCGCGAGAGCTTCCGCGAGCGGCAGCTCAAGCCCTGTTTGCACAGAGCGTTTGATGAGTCCGACGGCCTTGCTCGCTTTCGCGGGCGCGACAAACTGCTGGGCGTACTCAATAACCTTCTCGAAGAAGTTCTCTTCTTCAAAGACGTGATTCACCAATCCGATCTGATGCGCTTCTTCAACAGAGATGGTGCGCCCGGTCGTGAGCAGTTCCAACGCTTTGCCTTTGCCGATGATTCGCGGCAATCGTTGCGTGCCGCCCATGCCCGGCAACAACCCCAGATTGATCTCAGGCAAGCCGAGCATTCCCGGCCCTTTCTTGGCAACGCGGATATCGCAAGCGAGAGCCACCTCAAGCCCTCCGCCCACTGCGTGTCCGTTGATGGCTGCGATGACGAGTTTGTGAGTGTTCTCCATGCGCATCAGCGTCTCGTTGCCGTGAAGACTGAAAAAGTAGCGGAACTGCGGCGTGGCCGACAGCAGCATTTTAATGTTCGCGCCCGCGCAGAAAAACTTGTCGCCCGCGCCGCGCAGCACTATGACGTGGACTTCTTCATCAAGCCGCGCTTCGAGTATCGCGTCGTCGAGGTCGCGCATCATCTCATAGGTGTAAGTATTTGCTGGCGGGTCGTTCAGTTCTACGACGGCGATGCCGTTTTCGACGCTGTAATTGACCAGCCGATTCTCCATTGCTTCTCTTGTCATAAAATTTCTCCGTGAATTCCATCATTGCTGCCAGATTGACAGAGTGCGCTCAAGGTGCGATTCGCGCCCCGTCTCAAGTCGCTCGGCCTCTATAGTCTTATCGCCGAGAAACCCCGACAGAAAAATCCGCGTGATATTGGCAGACAGTCCCGCAACGTCAACATCCTTGCGCGGGTTATACCAGTTATAAATCCAGTTCATCATGCCGAAGAGCGAAAACGTGGTCACGCGGATGTCCAGCCCTTTCACTTTGTGCTCGCGCGCAATCTCTTCGAGCAAATTCATCACAAGGTCAACGTACTGGCGTTTCTTTGTGTTGACCTTTTTGAAAAAATCTTTGCTGATCGAATTCGCTTCGTGCGACAGCACCTTCATCTCGTTCATGTTCTGGACGAAATAGTTGAGGTGATTTTCGATCAGCAGTTTCAACCGGCGGACGGGATCATCAACCCCCGCAAGCAGCCGTCGGCAATCGTCAAGCACAGTGCTGAAACAATAGTCCTGAATTAAAAAGAGCAACTCGTCTTTGCTTTTAAAATAGTAGTATAGCCCCGAAAGGCTCATCCGAGTAGCGCGTGAAATATCGCGTATTGAAGTAGAGTGATAGCCCTTCTCGGCAAAGATGGCGGCTGAGGTCTTCAGCACGTAGACGAGTTTCTGGTCATACTTTGACTGCGGCTCAACAGGCATAATCTACAGGTACAAAAAACGGACTTCGAACAAGCGTTCGATTTTAGTTGCCGCGCGTATCATCCGTCAAGGCGACGCACATTAAAGATATAAAGGCTTACAAAGAATATTCATCTATTTGTTGGTGAATAAGGGTCGGACGAGATGCTTAACCGAGAATATCGTCAGCGCTGATCGAAAGGCCCGTGACGGTTGGAGATGCCAGTAATTTGCCGCGCTTTAGGCGTTGAACTTTCTGGTATTTTCCGTTTTTCGGCTGTGTGTAAATCTCGATGATCTCTTTCGGCAAATTCACGAGCCAGGTTTCGGGTATACCTGCTCGCGCATAAAGCGGCATTTTTACGCTTCGATCATACTCAACAGAAGTCTCAGCCACCTCGATAACCAATAGCACGTCGGCTGCCGTAGGATGCGACTGAGAATAAAAATCATCGCGCGGCTTAAGCAAAGTTATGTCAGGTTCCGGTTCAGAAAAATCGTTGAGCCGAACCGGATTCTGCACGCTTACGATTGCAAAATCACCAACCTTACGATTAAGGATTGAATTTAGCCGGTTTA
>DATEKX010000057.1:0-3326 GCA_035277165.1 Blastocatellia bacterium
TATTCTTCACCACCATCAAGCGCGAGCCGTAAAGGGTCTATCTTTGAACCGTCAGTTGCAAGCCGTTGCACACAACCGGCGACGGGAATCGCGTTGGCTTTAATAATCGCTCCGCAATCGCTCTCATCTAAAACGTGCCACAGGTCAGTGCTCAAGCCGTCGCTTATGTCAATCATCGCCGTCGCAAGCCTTCGCTCGCCGATTGCCTGCCCGATCTTCAATCGCGGCACGGGCGCGAGGTGTTTCATCAATGCCTCTGCTCGCGCATCGCCCTCAGTCAAATTTGCGAGCCTGAATCCTCGCTCAAGCAACAAAAGTCCGAGCGCCGACGCGCCAAGCGCGCCTGTAACATATATAGCATCGCCGACTGTCGCTCCTGTTCTGGCGATTGCGCGCCCGGCGGCGCATTCGCCAATCACGCTCGTATCAATGAAGAGCGAATCAACTGAACTTGATGTGTCGCCGCCTATGATCGAAACACCGGAAGAGTCCGCCAGTTCAAAGACGCCTTCAAGCAACTCTTCGATAAAGCCTGTCGGTAAAGCATGAGGTAAAGCGATGCTTACCATCGCAAACCGGGCTACACCGCCCATGGCTGCGACATCGCTCAAAGTGACGGCCAGTGCTTTGTGGCCTATCAAGCGTGGCGCAGCCCACTCGCGATGAAAGTGAACGCCTTCCGCCATCAAGTCGCAGCAGGCTATCAAATCAGTCTTGCCGCTGTGTTGAAGCACAGCCGCGTCATCGCCTATTCCAATCAACACTTGATCGGTTGCGCGCGCGCGCTGTCTGATCCGAGAGATTATTTCTGCTTCGCCCGGCATCAGGTTCTCAAAAATGCCTTGATGCCGTTTTCTATAGCATCTTGATAGCGGCCTGTTATTACCTGGCCCCACGTCCTGGCAGAAACAGAATGTCTGGCCGTCAAATCCACGATATGAAGGCTCTGTAGAATTACTCGCTGGTTGTTGATTTTATCTAAGAAGCCGTTGAGATTCGCAGACCATGCAAGAAGCTCCGGCCCCGCGATTATCATTTGAAGCCCAAGCTCGTTAAGGACGGGAATATAACCAATCGCTTTTCCCAATGGCACCTTGATGCTTTGGGCAAATTGACCCGGACTTTGGCCGACATCGGAAAATGGAAGCAAGGCCACAGCGCGATTCGTGTTGAAGTTCCTTCGCTTCCAGACCGCAGCAATGTTTACACCGGGCAAGTTCGGAGTCTCTGCCATTCTCTGGAATAAATGCGGCTTCAGTTCTTCTTCAACACACTCGATCAATTTGCTGTCGAGTTGAAAACTCATGATAACAAACTATCCTTTCATCGCAGTGTCAGCCAACCTGCGAGCCACAGCCAGCGCAGAATTTGGCTGTAGGTGAAACCGCGCCTCCGCAATTCTCGCAGAAGCGACGCGCGGTCTGCTTCGTAGGCGCTTGATCCGGTCGCGGCGGCGCGGCGCTTGGCGGCGGCGGCGTGCTCGGCGGATTTTGATATGGGTTCTGCTGATACGGATTTTGATACGGATTCTGGTATGGATTCTGGTAGGGGTTCTGCGGCGCCGATCCGCTGATGAAAGCGTGTATGAACTCGAAAGTTTGTCGGGGCAAAGTGCTCTGCTTCCAAGCGCCATACGCCGCCGTGAAGAAAAGAGGCCACACAAGCAAAGCGCCTACCCCACCGGCTATCGCCTTGTCTGCCCACTTCCCGGCTCCGATCTCGACTATCAGAGTGGATTCTTTGTAGCGCAGGCCGATGTTGAGCGTTGATGACATGCCGAGCGCATTACGCCAGCCTTCTTGTTGTTTGGCCTGCACGACCATGCCTTCGCCCGGCACGGGCAATACTTGCACCTCGAATCGTTGCGCGCGATACCAATCGCCGATAGCCTGCGCCAGATGATCGAGCTGCAGGTTAGGCGCTTGAAAGACTTGTTGCTCAGACATAGATTACATCTCCTTATTAAACTGATAGGCAGTATAATCGAAAGATGGCGGCAACTCTATTCCTGTTGAATCCTGCTGTCAATATAGAGAGCGATGGCTATGGGCTTATCTGAAAACAATCGTCGTTTTTTTTGTAGAAATGCCATGTGCCGTGTTGTAGAATACGACTGCCTTGCCTCCGTTTAAATGTCCTATACGAAAAAGACCGGTATGAAATTCAAAACCGCCGAGCTTAATCTCCATCCAGACTCAAACGCCCCTGACGTAAGCCTCGATGAGGCAAACGACATAGACCTCTACGACGACTTGCTCGCGTTCACCGATCTATCACCGGAAGAACAAAAAGCTGCGATGAACCGCCCAATTCTTGTTAATCCATCTCAGCAATCGCCAGTTGAAATTCCCGAAACGAACGCTGTCTACGAACAACAAGCGGTCGAGCCTGTTGCCGAACCGTCACAGGCAAAGCCATTCGACAAAGACAGCAGCACAGATTTTCAGTTAGCCGAAATTTTGAGAGTCACAGGTCAACTCAGCGATCTTTCAACGAAACATGATTGGTTGTCAGTTTGCGTGGATTGTGGCAGCCCTGCTGATAGCGAAGATGTATTTTGCTGCAACTGCGGCGGGTCGCTCGAAGAGATTGAACGCGCAGCATCGCTCTCGTGCAGCGATTGCGGCGAAATGATTGTGAGTGATGAAATCTTCTGCCCGTCGTGCGGCTCGGCAATTTTTGGCGCGTAAGAAAAGCGCGATTCTATCATTGGCCGGAATTTAAGATATTTCGTTTCTCTTCTTCGCTGATCACGCCTTTGCTGGCAAGCAGGTCGAGCAACACAAAGAAACTCTGAGGAGTAAAAAGTTTCTCGGCGGCTGCTTGAACGTCATCTTCCTGAGCGCCTCCCCCTTCAATCTCTTCCGACTGAATCAACGCTTCACGCGCTTGATTCAGTCGAAGACCATGTTTATGAAGGATGTCTGCAGCGGAGGACTTTTCTTCGCGAAGGATGCCTAATAGCAGGTGCTCAGTGCCGATGTGACTGTGCTGCAATCGCTCGCTTTCGTCTGCAGCATAGCTCAACGCTCGCTTCGCGCTCTGTGACAAAGGCAGGTCTACTGATGCAGACACCTTGTCGCGCAGAGTCGTGCGTCCTTCTATCTCTTTGCGAATGGATTTTATAGTCGAGTCAGTGTTTCGGAAGAATTTCCGAGTCAGTTCTTTATCTTCGCGCAGCAGGCCGAGCAGGATGTGTTCGGCTTCGATGGCTTGCGCTCCGAACTGGCTGGCTTCATATCTGGCGAAGAATATAACGCGGCGCGCTTTCTCGGTGTAACGTTCGAACATTTCGCCTCCTTCTAGCGCCGACTGTCTTCAAGCGC
>DATEKX010000058.1:0-13373 GCA_035277165.1 Blastocatellia bacterium
CGCGTGGTAGAATTTCTTGAAGTTATTGGGGAGATGATCGAGATGAAAAAATTAACAACACGCGACCCCCGTGAAAACCGCAGAGACCTCTTCGCCGATTAACTTCCCCCTTCGTCGCGCGACTACACAGGCGGGCCACCGGCCTGCGAACAATGCCTATTCAAATTAGTCGTGGAGGTTTTATGCAAACTATTACGAAAGCGAATCTGCCTGAAATAAAAACAGCTCTGCCCGGCCCGAAAGCCAAACAGATGCTTGAACGCGATGATAAATTCATCTCGCCCAGTTACACCAGAAGCTACCCGCTCGTGATGAAGCGCGGTTACGGCGCAATGATCGAAGACGTGGACGGCAACGTCTTTCTGGATTTCAATGCGGGCGTCGCAGTCTGCGCGCTCGGACACGCTCACCCGGAGATCACCTCGGTGATCGCGAAACAAGCCAGCGAATTTACGCACATCTCCGGCACAGATTATTACTACCCGCACCAGACCGCGCTTGCAGAGAAGTTGAGCGAAGTGACGCCGGGTGATTTCGCCAAGAAAGTTCACTATGGCAATTCCGGCGCAGAAGCGATGGAGGGCGCGCTCAAAGCCGCGATCTATTCGACAGGCCGTCAGAAGTTCATCGCATTTCGCGGAGCCTTCCACGGTCGCACGTTCGGCACGCTATCGCTTACCGCGTCAAAATTCACACAACGCAAGGGCTTCGGCCCACAGGCGCTCGACGTGACGCATGTGCCTTATGCGAACCCGATTCGATTCCCGCTTGAGCGACAAGCGGGCGAAAGCATTGGCCGCCGCGTTGCTCGTTACATCGAGCAGACCATATTCAGGACGACAGTTCCGCCCGATGATTGCGCAGCCATCGTAGTCGAACCGGTGCAGGGCGAAGGCGGATACGTAGTACCAGACACAGATTTCCTGCCCGAACTTCGCCGCATCTGTGATGAACACGGCATAGTGCTCATCGTTGATGAAGTTCAATCGGGCGTTGGCCGCACAGGAAAGCTCTGGGCCATCGAGCATTTCGGAGTCACGCCCGACATCATCTGCATGGCGAAAGCGATTGGCGGCGGCATTCCGCTCGGCGTCACTCTTGCGCGCGAAGATTTGATGCGATGGCACGTAGGCGCGCACGCTTCGACGTTCGGCGGCAACCCTGTTGCAATCGCTGCGGCGCTGAAGACGCTTGAGTTGATCGAAAACGGCGTCATGCAAAACGCTGCCGAGATCGGCTCTTATATGATAGACCGATTGCGCGAACTCCAGGACAAGCATGAAATCATCGCTGACGTGCGAGGGCTTGGATTGATGATAGGAATTGAGATAGTGCGCGACCGCGAGACGATGGAACCGTGGGCAGACCTCAGGGATAATGTCGTGCTCGAATGCTTCAATCGCGGGCTGATACTTCAAGGAGCGGGCGAATCAGCCATTCGTTTTTCGCCTCCTTTGATCATAGACCGCGAACAAGCTGACTTTGCAATAAACACGGTTGAAGCGGCAATCGAGCAATCAATGAAATAGATGTTAGAGCGGGTTTTGAAATACGGGAATGCAACCCGCGAAGCGGGTGTCAGACCGTAGCCCATATCGCCAGATATGGGTATACGGGCGATTGATTCTACACAAGCCCGCGTAGCGGGCGGCAGAGTATCAGATAATGATGACTGTCGCCCGCTACGCGGGCTTAATGCTATGGACTTATGTTAACCCACATCTGAGGATGTGGGTTTTATGCTGTGGCCCGCTACGCGGGCTGCTATCAAATCACGCGGGCTGGTATCAAATCGCTGCCTCATTTCAAATCACGCTCTTAGAGGCCAGTGAATCTGAGATTTCAAATTTGAGATTTGAAATCTCAGATTACTCTTCTTTAATCTGCAACCGCTCGATGCTGACGGCTTTCCCTGTTCGCTCATCAATATCCACGACCACGCCGCACAATCGCGCATCGCCTGTCGCGGTTTCAAACCGGGTCGGCATCCCGCGCAAAAAACGATTGATTACCAGATGCGATTCGACTCCGATGATGCTGTCATAAGGGCCAGTCATTCCCAGATCGGTTATGTAAGCTGTGCCGCCGGGCAGCACTTGTTCATCTGCCGTTTGAACATGCGTGTGTGTGCCTACGACTACAGAGGCGCGGCCATCGAGATAGCGCCCCATCGCCTGTTTTTCAGAAGTCGCTTCGGCGTGATGGTCAACGATGATTACAGACGCGCGATTGCCTATCTCTGAAATACATCGGTCAGCGGTTTTGAAAGGGCAATCGGTCGGAGGCATGAAGACGCGGCCTTGAACATTAATTACGGCGACGGGCGTGCCCGATTGCGTAGAGCCTAGCCAGACGCCGCGACCCGGCGTATCAGAAGCGTAGTTAGCCGGACGGAGCAATCGCGGCTCGTTTTCTATATACTTGATGACATCTTTTTTGTCATAGATGTGATTGCCCGAAGTCATCACGTCAACGCCTGCGCCTAGAATCTCGTCGCCGACGCGAGGCACTATGCCCGCGCCTTCGGCAGCGTTCTCGGCGTTAGCCACAACGAACTCGGCTTCGTGCTGTTCTTTCAATCGCTTCAGTGATGCCGATAGCGCCTTGCGACCGGGCTTGCCAACTATGTCGCCTATGACAATGACTTTCATCTAGTCTCCCTCATTAATATTCAATTAAAGCACAGAACTGACGGGCAAGACTAATGTGGTTGTTCATCACGGCTTGATTTGATGGCTTCGGCGCAGATGTTATAATGCCTGACCGGGACGATCCTATCATTCATCAAGAAGAGACGGTTTTATGCAACAAAGATTAGCTTATTTAATTACTATAGCGTTATTAGTTGGCTTATTCAGCATTGATGTTTCGGCTGGGAAGAAATCGCGCAGCAGCAAACGCGGCTCTTCTCAAACGCGAGCTAAGAAAAATTCGCGCGGCAACGAATCAAGAGGCAAAGCGTCTCGCGGGCGCGGGGCTCGCAGTGAGCGCGGCGGGCGCGGGCAAAAAAAATCATCGCGGCGTGAAAGAAGAGAATTGGCGCGCAGCAACGGGCGCGGGCTGGTGCGTGAAAGAGTCGTTGTGCGAGGCAGGCACGGGCGCCGCCTTGTCCGTTATCGCTATGTAAAACGCGCAGAGCCGGAAACGACTGCGGCTGCGCCCCGTCCCGCTCCGCCTCGCACGACTGGCGGCGGCATTCCGACAGAGCGAGTGACTGAGATTCAAAACGCGCTGATTAAAGCCGGTTACATGCAAGGCCCGGCTTCCGGTCAATACGATGACGATACCATTCAGGCGATGAAGCAATTTCAATCTGCCAACAGGCTTTCCGGGTCGGGAATGCCGTCGGCTTCTACGCTCAAAAAACTAGGTGTTTCAAAACGCAGCAACGACGGTTATGCGATGCCTGTCAATCGCATCAGCGAGAATGATAAGAAGAAGCCTTCGCCTGTGCCTTAAATTTCGGCAAGCGAATAACTGAAAAATTACAAATAATTGTCCTTTATCTTTTTATTTTCCTTTCGCAATCCGAATCGCTGCGATATAATGCGCTTACCCCAAACAGGAAAAGGTAACCGACAAAGAAGCGGTTGAGTTGTTTGCAGGCCCAGGTTTCCCTCAGTCTTTAACTTAAGGTTGTATCGAATATGCCAGAAGACTATTTCAAAGAGCGATTGCGCGCTCAAGAAGACGAGATAAAATCTCTTCGCGCGATATTCGAAGCGGCGCGTCAGCGTGGCAACAAAAAGCTGATGGGTATTTCGCGCAAGCGATTGGAATTGGCTCTTCGCCTGCGCGAAATGTATCGCCGAATGCTTAACCGCGAAGGTGCTTCCGTCTAATTGGCGCGGCTCGCAATCCGACATTCAAAACCACTACTCAGTCCCGTAGGGGCGACCTGTCTATAGAATTGGCAAGTGAAACATCTTTGTAGCTCCGTAGGAGCGACCTATGATCGAAGTAGGTCGCTCCTACGGAGCTACAAAAGACTGCTCCTGTATCAGCTATAGACAGGTCGCTCCTACGGAGCTACGGCTGAGTTTTTACAATTCAAAACTTCCGCTTACGTCTTACTTCCCGCCTCCGATTCTCACGCGCAGACCGGCGCTGAAGTTCAAACGATAAGCAGGAAAGCCTATTATCTCCTGATAGTCTTGATTGAGCAGATTCTCTACGCGCGCAAACAAGGTCAAATATCTGCTGATGTGGCCTGAGCCTGACGCATTCAATTTCGCATAGCCGTCGTTAAAAATCGGCCTGCCCGACAAATCGAATTTTGTGAACGGGAAAGGAATGAAGTCGCGCCGACGCCCTACTAGCGAACCGTCAAACACAAGATCGAATCGTTTATCAATCCAGCTAACGGAAAACGCCCCGGAATGCTTCGGCCTTCTGAGCAACGGCAGCCCAAGCTCAGGATTAGGCACGAACGTCGGCTCGAAAGTCGGCGGCGGAAAGTCCAGAATGTCAGCCGCGCGATCAAGCCGCGAACGCAAGTAAGTGTAACTACCCGTCAAATGCAACCGCGATAATGGCCCTGCCGGTCGCGCGCTTGCAATCAGCTCGATGCCGCGCCCCGATGCGCGATCAGTGTTGATGAAATTCGTCAGCACTCCGTCAGGCAGTTGTATGGGGCCGAACGTCGTAGTGGATGCAAAGGTGATCAGATCGCGAAAGCGATTGTCGTAGTAAGTCAGTTCCAGGCTCAGTCTGCGATCAAAGAACTCCTGCGCAACGCCGACGTCGAAGCTGACATTGCGCTCAGGATCAAGACCGGGATTGCCCAGAGCAAATATGCTGGGGCCGAATGCTTCGTCAAGCGAAGGCTCTTTGATGCCTGTGCCGAAGCTCGCTTTGAATCTGGTAGCGCCGACCGCCTGATCGTTATGGCGACGCGCAAACAACGAGACAGCGATCTTCGGATTCGCGTTCCATCCGAATCCAATATCGCCTGTCGGCACGCTCGACCCCAGCGACTCTAATACCCTTCTCAAATCGTCGGGCACGCTGCCCGTATTGTGTTCGATGCGAACGCCTGCCGTTACGAACACGCGGTCGCCGAAAGCCATCTGATCTTGAACGTACAAACCGAGATTGTTTCTGTCGGGCGAGACTCGGCTGTTAGAGAAAGCATCAACACTCGTAAAGACAGCCACTTCGTGTTCAAAGTCAACTCCCGCAGTCAGGAGGTTCGAGTTGTTGAGCGCCGCTACGGCCTGATAATGAACGCCGCTGCGCTTTTCGTGGTCTATGAATGTCAAAACAGAATCCACAAAAGAACCGGGCGGAAGCGGCGGCGTGTCGGGTTGCGTCAGGTCTTGCGCGAACAGATCAAAGCTGTTCGTATCCAGTTCTGAGTAGATGAACCGCGCCGTTTGATGAAAGCGGCTGGTTGTTTTCAGATTCAACGTAGCTGCAAGCGACAGGTCGCGATGCTTTTGTCGCTGATCGTCGGCAAACAGTATTGCGGTCGGGCCGGGAACTCCAAGCGTGCTGTTATTCCAACGCGAAGTGATTCTCAAATCTGCGCTCGGAGCAAGTTGAAACCCCAGATTGGCAGAGGCCGAACGATTGAGATAATCGCTGTTTCTGAAACGCCCATCGGTCTTGTAATAACCGAAGCTTGTCGAGTAATCGAACCAGCGAGCCAGTCCCGAAAGTCGCGCCGTTTCGCGATGAGAAGCGAAGCTGCCTCCCTCGCCCGAAAACTCAAATTCCGGCACGGAAGTCGAGCCGCGTCGCGTGATGAGTTGAATGGCGCTCGTCATCGCATCCGAGCCGAACAGCGCGCTCTGCGGGCCTCGCACAACCTCTATGCGTTCGACGTTTTCTGTTGTGAGAAATGCAAAATCAAATCCCCCGCCCGCGCGATTGACCGGCACGCCGTCAATCAAAATCTTGTTGTAATCCGATTCGCCGCCGCGCGTAAATATCGAAGTGATGCCGCCGCGTCCGCCCGTTTGCGCGACAGAAAGCCCGGGAACCAGACGCAGCGATTCGGAAACGGGCGTTTGACTGGCGCGAGTCAAATCCTCGCTTGTGATGACAGAGACAGAGCCGCCGAGTTCTGAGGCCTGCGTCGCAGTCCGCGTCGCTGTGATTATCACTTGATCTGAGATTGCAGCTACATCCAAACGCGCGGCGACGGTTTCAGTCGCCCCCTCGCGAACATCGATATTGATTTCGCTCGATTGAGTAAACCCTGTCGCTTCAACCGTCACAGTGTAACGGCCCGACGCAACATCGTTGATTTTGAACTGCCCTTCGCCGTCTGTGCGCGTTTGATAATTGATGACTCCCGCACGGTCGCGCAACGTGATGCGTGCGCCGACTATCTTATCGCTCGACGAATCAGTCACGCTTCCTTCGACGCGCCCGCGACCTGCGGCGCTCGCGACTGACGCGAGACTGAGAATGGATATGAACGCTAGAGCGAAGGCTATCGAGCGAGGCTTGTATGGCAAGCTGGTTGAAAAAAGTTTGCACATGAAACTCTCCTTTCCGCGAAAGAGTTATTCTTTACAGATTGCTGCGCGGGTCTCCTGACTTAGCGCCCTTTGAAATTGCCTACGCCGACGCCTTCCCGCCTTCAGAGGCAGTGGCATTAGAGCCGGTTTCGTTGCGCATCACAGTTGCGGGACAGTGGCGGATTCGCACCGCCTTCCCCGCAACAGCAATCCAGATTTATTTGCAAACAGCCGAAGTTAATTTCTTATAAGCGTGACCCGAGGCGCGCCGCTCGAAGGATTCGCGTCAACCATCAAGTTCGCTTCAAACGCTTCTCGCAAACGGCTCTCGGTCATGACTTCGCGCGTCGAGCCGTATACAAGCATCTCGCCCGATTTCAAAAGCAATGCGTGTGTCGCGAACTCTGCCGCGAGATTCAATTCGTGCGTTACCACAATGGCCGACATCGCGCCATCCATCGTGAGGCTTTTCACAAGCTCAAGCATCCCTACCTGATGCGCGATGTCGAGATTCGCAACCGGCTCATCGAGAACCAGCAATCGCGGGCGTGATGCGATTGCGCGAGCCAGCATAACGCGCTGGCGCTCGCCGCCTGATAATTCAGGGATGAAGCGATGGGCAAACTCTGTAGTCTGCGTTAATTCCATCGCGCGCCTTGCTTCACTCATATCCGCGTCGCTTTCAAAACCGATCAAGCGGCCTTGCGCGAATCGGCCTTGCAGCACGAACTCCATAGCCGTGAGCGGGAATCTCACGGAAGACTCTTGAGCGACGTAGCCGATCAAACGCGCGCGGTCGCGTCGAGGCATCGCCGACAGGTCGCGATCATCAAACAACATGCTCCCGCTCGCCGGTCGCAGTATGCCGACTATGATCTTGAGCAGAGTGCTTTTGCCCGCGCCGTTCGGCCCGAGCACGGCAAGCAAGTGGCCTTCGCCCACATCAAACGACAGCCCTCCAAGCACAGGTTTCGCGTAGCCAAATCTGATCTCTTTTACTTGAAGCATCTTTGCTTATTTCAACTCGTTCGCCGCAGCAGATAGACGAACACGGGCGCGCCCATCAATGCAGTGATTACGCCCAGATGTATTTCGCGCGGCGCAATCACCGTGCGCGCAACGGTGTCTGCAAGCAATAGGAACGCACTGCCTGTCAGCGCCGATGCGGGAATGACAAGGCGATTATCGCTGCCGCCTGCAAGCCTTATCGCGTGCGGAACAATTAATCCTACAAAGCCGAGCGCTCCGCTCACGGCCACTGCCGCGCCCGTTACGAGCGATGCGGCTATGTAAACCGTCAGCTTCACGCGATACACTTCGACGCCGAGCGCGAGCGCATCTTGCTCGCCTATCATCAACAGGTTCAAGCTGCGCGCATTAAAATAGATTGCCAGTATGCCGACCAGAACGAGCGAAGCAACCAGAGGCAACAATCTTTCTTCACTGCCCAGATTGCCTATCAGCCACGAGAGCACATTGCGCTGCCGAGAGCCCGAAGCAGTAGTCACCAGAAAGATCACGATTGATGACAACAGCGCATTTGTAATCATGCCAGCAAGTATCAATCGCACAGATGAATCGCCCTGATGGCCCTGGCCCAATACGTAGACAAACCCGATTGTTAAGACTGCTCCGATGAAGGCCGCGATGGGACGACTGACAGGCAACGACTCTGCAAAGATGGTTGCTACGAGAGCGCCTATCGCAGCGCCGCTCGATATGCCGAGTATCCCCGGGTCTGCGAGCGGATTCCTGAGCAGCGCTTGATATGCTGCGCCCGCAACCGAGAGCGCCGCTCCGACGATAATCGCCATTATCGCGCGCGGTATGCGGATGTCTACGATGATGGTTCGTTGTTCAGGAGTCACGTCCGCCGGGTGGCCGGTTATTTCCGCTAAGATGATCTTGAATATCGCGCTGATGCTGATGTGCTCGCTTCCTACTGCGACAGCGATGACGGCGATGACAAGGAGCGCAACCATAAGCGCCGCGAGCGTGATGACGAGCCTTTGCATCGTCAAACGATCACGCTTTGCCGGTCGCTCTTGGATTGCATTGATGGTTGTTCGACTCGTTGCCATTAATTATTCCGTCTTAACTGGAAACGCTTCTGGATGAATCCGCGCAGCCATCTGTTCAAACCCGTCAACGATGCGCGGGCCGGGTCGCATCAACAGGTTATCGTCAAGTTGAAACACTCGATTATTACGCGCAGCGGGCGTCTGGTTCAGTCGCTCCGGCAGCTTCGGGTCGCCTGTTTGAAGAAAGATGACTTCGGGGCGAGCGGCGACGGCGGACTCAAGACTGTACTGGGGATATTCGGCATGCACTTCGCCTGAGATTGAATCACCTCCGGCGCGCGAAATCAGCTCATTGATAAAACTCGTGCCGCCGATGGTAATCAAAGGTTCGATGCCCAGGATGAAAAAGACTCTGGGCTGCTCTTTTATTCCGACCAGACCTGACTCGACTGCGTTAATGCGAGCACGCATCTTGTCAGTTAACTCTTCTGCGCGATCATCTACTCCGGTGATTGCGCCAATCATTTCGATTGATACAAGCACGCCCGCCAGATTATGCGGATTGCTCACATAAATCGGAATGCCGACTTTATCGAGGTCGCGGACGAACTGCTCAAGCTGGCTTGATGTTGAAGCAACGACCAGATCAGGTTTGAGCGCGACGATTTTTTCTATGCTTGGCCTGAGCGTGTCGCCGACTTTTTCTTTACGGGCAGCTTCGGGGGGATAATCGCAATAAGATGTCACGCCAACGACTCGATCACCGAGTCCGAGTGCAAAAAGGGTTTCTGTTACCGAAGGCGCGAGCGAAATTATGCGTTGCGGGTTCTCCGGGACATTTATCTTTCGCCCGATTTCGTCAGTGAATGCGCGCCCGCTCGATGAAGGACCGCGATTGCTTGAGCAAGCCACGGCGACGAGGCACAACATTAATGAAAGAGCTTTGAATAAAGCACGCAAAAAGGAAAACTCCCGCCGACTCGATTCGCGCCCGGTCGAACGGGAGTTCGCAAGGTGTGCTCCCGCGCGCCAGCCTTCTCACGCGAAAGGCAATCGGCTCGCAAAGCTTCGGGCAGGTCTCCTGACTAAAAAAGTCAAAAGGAAAAAGTTAATTCGCCTTTTGCTTTTATCACAGTGGCGGGACCGTGCGGGATTTCCACCCGCTTCCCTATTCTCCCCTCGCTCGGGGCACCCAAAGCCTGGATGAATTATTAAAAGATCAACCCTCTGAATCAGCAACCCTAGCAGGTCATTCGCGCAGAGTCAAACAATTGAAGGGCGGTTAAGCTGACCGGGCATAGGCGGAATTTGATCTATCGGTTTTGCAACATTGCGGCTCGTATAAAGGCTTGCAAGCATCAACATCTGAGCCACCGCCTCAAGCTTCAACGAAAATTGATTGTAATTGAACAAGACCGCCCAGTTTGAACAGTCCCGCGTTTACGATAAAATAGAACAGCCCGAATAAACGACCTTTCGTAGATAGTTGCATGACGGGCATTCTCCATAGTAATCAAATGACGGAGGCCATTTCCAGATTCGACATAGAAGACGGCTTGCGAACCTATTCTGAGCTTCTTTGAGTCGTTCACAAAGAAAACGCTCTTCCTCGCCCGCATATTTGGTAGCAACCCGGTCAACTCCGTTTCGGCTCTTGAGAATTAGAATCAACTTTGGCTTTGCGCCATAAGGTCTTCTATGTCTTGATGATCTTTTAGCAAAACGCCCAGATACGGCAGCCGGGCCAGGGCCACATCAAGTTTCTCTGGATATATGCCCACGGCTAGCGCCAGGACGCGCAGCCAGACCAGCAACTCTCCCGTAGAAGGCCGTTTACGCAAATTCCTTTCACGCAGTTCGAGAAACCGCGCTATTGCCATTTCCAGAAATTTATCGCTCAGGTTATGGTAGTCGTCTCTCCTTTTTTCGACCGCTTTAGCCACGATGGAGTCGTCAAAGCGTATGTGATGATAGACACACCGCCGCAGGAAAGGCTCTGGCAACCGGCGCTCGCTGTTAGATGTGATAAAGACGATGGGGCGATTCTTCTTCTCGGCAGAAATCATTTCACCGGTTTCGGTGACCTTGAATTCCATCTTGTCTAATTCGTGAAGCAAGTCATTAGGAAAATCGCGCGGGGCTTTATCTATCTCATCAATCAGCAGGACTCTAGGTCTATCAGATGCCATTGCCTCCCACAAGGCGCGCGGCTCGACATACCGGGATTTATCAAGGCTCCCCTGTTTTCCTTCAGAGTTATTGCCTCCGCCCTCGCCCGTTCGGGTCGCAACCGTAGCCTCATAGAAATATTTTACAGAATCGAAATGGTAGAGCAGGGTACCGGCAGTAGTATCAGACTTAACCTGAAAATGTATAAGAGGCTCAACCTTCAGCTTGTAGGCGGCATAGTAAGCGGCCTGCGTTTTTCCCGTACCGGGCTCGCCTGTAATAAGCAAAGGCTGGCCAACGGCGATAGCCGTATTGATGGCTATTTCCAATTGTTCGCCGGGCACAAATCGCTTGGCGTCTTCGCTGAACGAATGCTTCGTGTTGACAAAAGGCCGTTCAAACAACACAGTGTTATCCGCCACAGGGTTCTTTTCATAACTGACCAACTGAAATTCATACTTATTTTTGCTCATTACTTTTCCAGCCTTTAGTTGTAATCATAATCCTGACGGGATTGATCCGGGGTATAAGTCGACGTGTCGGTTTTGACCCACGCCCGCTCCTGTATGTCTTTGAGCGCTTCGAGCACCTTCTCGTATTGATGATCACAGTCTTGTAGTATCCCGTTTAATATTGTTTCTTCCTGTCCTTCGGGGAGAGGGATGTCGTGAAAGCGTATGAAGTCCAGAAGGTCGGACAATTCCAAGCCCCCCATCTCGTCCAACAAGTAGAAAGCCAGGTTGCGGAATTTAATGGCATTTATTTTCTCGCCATCGATAAAGGCGGCTTTGAATCGGTCGGGCTTTTTAACGATGAACGATATTCCAAGCAGCCCGAACACCTGGCCAGTGATCAGAGGCACGAAATTACTATCCCACCAGCGCAAGTAAGTACTGATAAGCGAAGGGTCAATGGCTAAGTTCGGAGTGATCGGTTCGTGCCGCACATAAACCAGCGTCTGTCGCCCGCTGATGCTGCGGCTCTCGCTCCGTATGATGCCTGGGATTTCATCCAGAGAGCGAGCGTTGAAGGCTTCCGTAAGCATATCCGTAAACGAGCGATGAGGGATGTAAAACTCGTTCGGCCATCTGGGAGAAACCTCGTAGATGAGCTTGTCGGTCAGGTCTTCCTGCAACTCGATTTTAATGCGGTTCTGAAAAAGCTCTACGCCCTGGCCCTGCTTCCCATACCACAGGTAGGCCAGTGATCGCGGCTTCTGCGTCTTTAACATCGTTCTGGTTCGCTGAGCAATGTCACTGAACTGTTTGAAGCGATCCAGTTTGTATCTCCAATGCGGGTCACGGTCCAGGCGAGTTACAGGCGTCGGCGGGTTGGACTTCCATTCTTTGTAATGACAGTGCAGCACGGGCGTCATCCACCGGACATCGCCGAAGCTCAGATTCCAGTTCACGAGATTGCTTCGCATCTGGGTAACGGCAATGTGCGGAGGCGTTCCCATAATTAACAGGCTGTTCAACAAAGCGCCAGCCTGCGCCCTCGCAGCGCCTGCCTGCGAGTAAGTGGTGTTGGTGATTACTGCGGGCGCGAAATCGCCGAGTTGCCACCCGGCGCCCAGCAACCCTCCCGAATCACCTTTGCAGCAGTTAATGTAGACCAGCCGTAAATCCCTGCTCGCGTTGCGAAGGCAATTCGCCACATCCTTGACCGGCTTAAGAAACTTGCGGGATTTCAGGCCCGTGGCAAAAATCAGAGAAGAGTTGTTGAAGTCGCCTTCGCCGTGACCGTAGTAGTAGACGACGTGCGGCTTGAACGTCTCGACCAGATTGGTAAATTCGTCCCATTCATAGGCCACCCTTAGATTGCGCTCCAGAGTGTGAAGGGAGTTTGCGCGAGATAATAACACCTCCAGTTCTTCTATGTGCTGTTGAGCATCGGTCTGCGGCAAATCAGGATCAATCGGCTCTGGAGCTACGATCAGTACGCGCGGCGAGGGAGGCAGTTCGCAGTCCTCGTAATCAACTTTTATGGACTGCGCGACCGACCAGCCGTTTTCGGAAACGAAGATCCCCTGATTAGCAAGCAAGACCCACGGCAGCCGCGCGACGTGAACATCACTTGTTACTATACGAACTTCGATTGGCTTATATTGCGAAGGCGATATTTTTACTTTCCCAAACACCTGCGCGAATAGGTGCTCGCCGATAGTCACCAGCCCGCTCTCGTTGAAAATTTTCTGCATGTCTTCCGGCTCATAGTCTATGAACCGTTTGACAAGCTCGCCGAGTTCGTACGCCTTGCCGTTGATCGTTAAGGGATGGTTCTCGCCCAGAGCGAGGCCGGTCAAATCCTGAGCCGTGCCGAAGCTGCCTTGATGGATTCGTCCGCTGTAGCTATTGCCCACTTTTCCGATTTCGACGAAATATCGCATATCAGGTTAATCTCCTCTCTGGCAGCTAATTTGTGTTTACCATGAATAATTTAACGCGGATTGTTTTTTTGCTCGCAAGCTTCTCTGTCACGCCGTTAGCATCGGTCGTGCCCGTAGCCGGGAAGAATTCCCACTTCTTGGCCGTTTCTTCAGCGAGGTCATACAAATTGGGAGCTAATTCTCTAGACACTGGAAGCGTTCCTACAGCCTTTGCGGAGGTAACTTTACCCTGGGCATCTATTTCAACTCTGACAGTGACTACAATGCTGCTGCGCCCAGTAAAAATTGAAAGTTCCGGGAAGAGGGCGCTCTCTTCTTTTTTAACCC
>DATEKX010000059.1:0-3808 GCA_035277165.1 Blastocatellia bacterium
GTCCCTGCCCGGATGGTCGTAAGACCATGACTCATCGCCTGTCGGCGATTCGGGCAGGGACGAGCCCTGCCCCTACCTTTACTTTGCAACAGCCCTGCGGCCTCGCTGTTATGGATTGCCACTGGATTCTAATGCGGCTAAAATAAAACTTAAACCATTGGACCACCATATGATGGACAAGCTCAAAGAAGAATGCGGTGTATTTGGTATCTTCGACCACGAAGAAGCGGCGCGGCTCACTTATCTGGGACTATATGCTTTACAGCATCGAGGGCAAGAGTCAGCCGGGATGGTTTCATCCGACGGCAAGCGACTGCATCAGGTGCGCGGCATGGGTTACGTCAGCGAGATATTCAATCAGGATCAACTCTCGCGCTTGCCCGGAGAGTCAGCCATAGGCCATGTGCGCTATTCGACCGCTGGCAGCGTGTCCTTGCTCGAAGCGCAGCCGTTTCTGGTTGACGGTTATCGCGGCCAGATTGCGCTGTGTCACAACGGCAACCTCCCTTATGCGTCAGAGGTGCGCACAGAGCTTGAGCTTGACGGCGCGATATTCTCTTCGACTTCCGACACCGAAGTAGTGCTGCACAAGATAGCGCGCTCGCGCGCAAGCAATCTGGTCGGAGCAATCGTCGATACCTTCGAGGAAATCGAAGGCGCTTATTCGATGCTCTTTCTCACGAAAGACAGCCTTATAGCGGTGCGCGACCCGCGCGGCTTTCGCCCGTTGTGTCTCGGCCAGTTGGGCGACTCTTACGTGGTAGCGAGCGAAACCTGCGCGTTCGATTTGATTGATGCAACTTACCTGCGCGACGTGGAGCCGGGCGAAGTGCTGGTCATTGACCGCGAAGGGCTTCTCTCGTCTTCCCCTTTGCCTGTGGCGCGTCCTGCGCATTGCATATTCGAGCACGTCTATTTTTCGCGCCCCGATTCTATAGTCTTCGGGCAGTCGGTCAACAAGAGCCGTCACAAAATGGGCAAGCAACTTGCGCGCGAGCATCCTGCGGACGCTGACATAGTTGTGCCTGTGCCCGATTCGGGAACTGCTGCTGCGATTGGCTACGCATCAGAGTCGGGTTTGAAGTTCCGCTTCGGGCTCATGCGAAATCATTACGTGGGCCGCACGTTCATCGAGCCTAAACAATCGATCCGCCATTTCGGAGTAAAGATAAAACTCAATCCAGTGCGCGATTTGATCGAAGGCTGCCGCGTGGTGTTGATTGATGATTCGATTGTGCGCGGCACTACGTCGAAAAAGATTGTACAGATGGTGCGCCAGGCAGGAGCGCGCGAAGTGCACGTTCGCATCAGTTGCCCGCCCACGATTGCGCCGTGCTTTTACGGCGTTGACACGCCCACCAGAGAAGAGTTGATCGCCGCGAATTTGAGCGTCAGAGGAATTGCGGATCACATAGGCGCAGATAGTCTCGGTTATCTGAGCCTCGAAGGAATGCTGCGCGCCTGCGATGACCCGCAAGAGATGCGCCACTGTACCGCTTGCTACACAAACAACTATCCGATACCCGTGACTTCCGCCGCGCGAACCAAGACCGAAAGGGAAGAAGGCGCGCTGCTTCACGACGAAGTTTGGCCTCGCACATAGTTTCGGTCGGAACAACAAATGAATAAAAATCAGAGACAGTTTGTTCTCATCATGCTGTTGATAATCGGGGCGATTGCGATATACGCTTACCTTCGCCGAAAGCCTCAGGAACCTGAACCCGTGCCCGGGCCTGTTTCGGGCAAGCTCGTCATACGCTTTCTGGACATAGGTCAGGGTGATGCGGAATTGATTCAACTGCCCACGGGCGAGACGATATTGATTGATTCGGGTGATCGCGGCAAGCCGACGGTTGATCTGCTGAAGAACTACGGCGTGAAGGAAATCAATCTCGCCATCGCAACGCACCCGCACGCCGATCACATAGGCGAGATGCGCGACGTGATGCGCGCGTTCAAGGTACATGAACTCTGGGATGCGGGCTTCAACAATCCGACCGCCACCTACACGAATATGCTTCAGGAGGTGAAAGCTCAAGGCGTGAAATTCTCGACTCCCAAGCAAGGCGAGTCGCGCCGCTTCGGTGATGTGCTCGTCGAAGTGCTCCACCCCGCGCAGACGTTGCCGGACGATAATGCGAACAATGCGTCAATCGTTGTGAGGCTGACATTCGGCAGCAAACGATTTCTATTCACCGGCGACACGGAGGTTCAGTCCTGGCAGCAGATGTTAGATACCGAAAAAGATAAGCTGCGCGCAGACCTGCTCAAAGCCGCGCATCACGGAAGCTCTAACGGGACGACAAAAGAGATCCTCGATGCAGTGCGGCCTTCGATATACACTATCAGTTGCGCCGTCGGCAATGATTATCATCACCCGCATCCGAAGGTCGTAGACCTGCTTGAGAAGAATCAAAACATCAAACCTTATCGCACAGACCTGCAGGGCACGATCACGGCAGTCTGCGACGGCAACAGCATAGAGATGAGCACGGAAAAACAAGTCGCCGCTGATAAACTTTACTTGACGGGCGATGAGACGGCTGGCAAGGTGGCAACCAATGACGGCAGTCAATCATCCGGCAAACGCGGAGGCAAAAAAGCGCGATGACAGAGAAAACTTCATCGAAAGTTGTGATTGATCGCGTCGAAGGCGACCTTGCAGTCATCGTGCTTTCCGACGATGACTGCGTGCAATTCAATTTGCCGGTCAGCCATCTCCCGGAAGGCGTAAAAGAAGGCGACCATCTGCAGATGAGTTTCAGCGTTGACAAAGAGAGCCGCCAGTCGGCGAAACAGAAAGTTGCCGACCTGCTTAGCGAACTCACAGGCAAGAAGGATTAAAGAATAGATCGAATCAATCGTAAGTCTCCCTATCAAGATATGAAAGAAGAATTCAGTTACCGCGACGCAGGCGTTGACATTGACGCAGCCAACGATGCAGTGAGTCGAATCAAGCGGCTTGCCGGTTCGACCTTTACGCCGAACGTATTGACTGAAATCGGCTCGTTCGGCGGGATGTTTCGCGCAGATTTTGCGGGAATGAAAGAGCCTGTGCTCGTCTCTTCAGCCGACGGAGTCGGAACGAAACTCCGAGTCGCGTTCATGACCGGCATTCACAACACAGTCGGCTACGATCTGGTTTGCCATTGCATAAACGATATACTGGTTCAAGGCGCGCGGCCTCTTTTCTTTCTGGATTACATCGCCGCAGGTCGGCTCGTGCCTGAGACAATCGCGTCGGTGATTGAAGGACTCGCGCGCGGATGCCGTGAAGCCGGTTGCGCGCTGATCGGCGGCGAAACGGCAGAGATGCCCGGCTTCTATGCGGATGGCGAATACGACATCGCAGGCTTCATCGTAGGCGTAGTTGACCTGGCGCGCGTCATTGACGGCAAACGCATAGCAGTGGGCGATGTCGCGATAGGGCTGCCGTCCGTAGGGCTTCACACGAATGGCTACAGCCTTGCGCGCAAGTTGTTGTTTGAAGTCGCAGGCTACAAACCGGACACGCCTATCGAAGAATTGGGCTGCGCGGCTGCGGAAGAATTGTTAAAGCCGCATCGCAGTTATTTGAACGCGCTCGATGGATTACTGGATTCAGGCGCGATCAAAGGGCTTGCTCACATCACGGGCGGCGGCTTGTTGGAAAACATCCCGCGCATCCTGCCTGCGGGCACAGCGGTCGAGATAAATTTGGGCTCGTGGCCCGTGCTTGCTGTTTACGATTTGCTTGCGCGAATCGGCAACGTGGCCCAGCGCGAGATGTATCGCACGTTCAACATGGGAATCGGCATGGTCGTGGTCA
>DATEKX010000060.1:0-7894 GCA_035277165.1 Blastocatellia bacterium
GCGAATGTGCGCAAGCCCGGCGCGCACCTCTTTAATAGTCGCGCCTCTCAACAATGAAGATCGCCACGCGCGGGTATCTATCTCGATCAACTCGTCAATCACGGGAGAGCCTTTGAGCATCGCGCTTGCGCGTCGCTCGACTACCCACGAGATGCGCGCATCAGGCAACGCTCGCCTCAGGGCGGCAACAGCCGGAAGCGCGTGCACCACATCGCCAATCGAACTAAGCTTTACAATGACTATTCGCATCGGGGATACAAAACTGATTCGCCTGTCAATCGCGATTATAGCATCTAAACTTGCAGGGGGGCAGGCTGACCTCGTCACGAACAAAAGTAGGGAATCACACTTTTATCTTTTGCCCTTTGCCTTTTTGCTTTTGCCTTCACGCGCGGCGTGCTAGAATGCGCCAATCAGTCGAACCTTTATGAAAAGCGTCAGCATACTGGGATCAACCGGCTCGATAGGGCAGAGCACTCTATCAGTTATCGAGTCACTGAGCGATCAATTCGTTGTGAGCGCGCTTGCGGCGGGTCGCGACCTCGACCGACTGGCCGAGCAAGTCGCGCGCTTTCAACCTCGTCTCGTTTCCGTTGCCGAAGAGACGGACATTACAAAACTGCGAGAGAAGCTGCGCGATGCGGGCATCGCCTCCATGCCGGATTTCACCTGGGGCGAAGACGGGCTGGTCGCCGTCGCATGTTTGGATGGCGTTGACACGGTTGTTTCTGCGACCGTCGGCGCGGTAGGTTTCCTGCCGACTTACAGAGCGCTCTCGCTCGGTCGGCGCGTCTGCCTTGCCAACAAAGAAACGCTTGTTATGGCAGGCGAGCTTATGACTCGCGCGGCGCGTGAGTCAGGCGCAGAACTTCTGCCGGTTGATAGCGAGCACAACGCGCTGCATCAATGCATGCGTGGCGAACAGACGCGCGAAATCAAGCGATTGATTCTCACCGCATCGGGCGGGCCGTTTCGGCAAACGCCTATCGAGCGCATGCGCGAGGCTACTGTTGAAGAGGCGCTTGCGCATCCGACCTGGCAGATGGGTTCAAAGATTACGATTGATTCTGCGACGCTGATGAACAAAGGGCTGGAAGTGATAGAAGCCGGTTGGCTGTTTGGATTCACTGCCGACCGCATATCGGTCGCCGTTCATCCTCAATCAATCGTTCATTCGATGATCGAGATGATAGACGGTTCTATCATTGCGCAGCTTGGCGTCACAGACATGAGGCTGATGATTCAATACGCGCTGACTTACCCTGACAGGCTCCCGACTGAGTTGCCTGCGCTTGGGCTTGATAAGCTGACAAAGCTGGAATTTTGTGAGCCCGACTTCGAGCGATTCCCATGCCTCAGATTGGCTTACGAAGCGATGCGCGAAGGCGGGACGATGCCAGCCGCAATGAGCGCCGCGAATGAAATCGCAGTCGCTTCATTTCTTAATCGGCGCATACCATTCATGGAGATACCGCACCTGATCGAGTCCACTATGCAAGCTCACAATAAGCAGCCTTGTTCGAGCATCGAAGCAGTACTGGAAGCAGACCGCTGGGCGCGCGAGCATGCCGCGAACGCGGTCAGTAACCAGCAGCCTGTCGAATTAAAACAACCATTCATCTCCGTCTTGCCCTGATCTATCACTGCGCATCCAGCTTTAGCCCGCGCCATGACCTTAACTATTGCGCCCATCATGCTTTCCATTTACAATGTGGGCGTATTGCCCCCGCATCTGTGTCCTTATTATTGAATATGTGTGACTACCGCTCCCTGTAGTCTGCTGTTATCCAGGAAGCTCCGGTGCAAGGACAACTAGGTGAAAAGCTCGTCACAGACCTCGTGCGCGAGATCGCTCATAAGAATCTGAGCGGCCTGCTCAGGCTCACCCGTGGGAAGACAATCAAAGCGATCTTCTTTGAAGCGGGTGCGCCAAGATTTGCCATCAGCAACCTGTCCAACGAACAACTCGAACATAAACTAGTCTCGAATAATCTTGCGACTTTAAGCCAAATTGAAGAAGCGAAACAGCGTTTGGATAAGCCTCATCGCCTGGCTTCGATGCTGGTCGAGATGAATGTGATGCCAGAAGCCGATATGCGCAAGCTCGTGCACGATCAGCTTATGGAGATCATCTTGTCTCTGTTCGATTGGACGCAGGGCGACTATGCCTTCGACACTCGAATTCGAGCGTCGCACGATTTCACTCTCGAAGTAACGGCAGCCGATGTGATTTTGGAAGGTGCGCGAAAGGTATCCACGAACGATCAGATGGCTGAAAGCATCGCTCCGATGGACGCAATCCTCGTGCGAGCTAAATCCAACGGCATAAGTTTAGATTCAGGCAGGCTGATCCCCGTGGAAAGCTACATTCTGTCGCGCATTGAATCTCCCACATCGGTCAGCGATGTCGGCGCTCTCAGCGGGATCGGAGATCAGGATGCGCATCGCGCTGTGTGCGCGCTTGTAGCGGCAGGATTTTTGAAGTTGCTCGGCGATGATAAGAATCAAGAGGAAGAGCCGGATCGCCAAAGCGTTGAATCGGCTGATAAGTTACGCGAAGAAGTTGCGCGCCAATTGCATTTTTACTCTTCGGCGGATTTCTATGAGGTCTTAGGCGTAGGACGGCTGGCAAAGAGCGCAGAGATCAAAGCCGCTTATTATCAACTCGCCAAGAAATTTCACCCGGACCGCCATCGCGAGCATGGCGACCTGCGTCAGAAACTCGAATCGCTGTTTGCCGTCATCACTCAGGCTTATGAAACATTGAGCGAATCGGGGCAGCGCGCGGCATATGATGATCGGCTCAAGAAACCGGCGGCTTCATTTCACACGACTCCTCTCAAGCAGATGCCCATAATCGTACCGGAACCGAAGCCCGTTGAAACCGCTGCTAAAGCGGAAGAGGCCAAAGATAGCGGCGATCTGAAATCGACTTCATCGCAGGTGAAACCGAGTGGCCCGCTCGCGCAACCTCAGAACGACTTTGCCATTTCAGATGCGCAACAATCATCTCGCAGTTCCAATTCCGGCGCTGGCTCCAACCCGGCGCAGATGGCCGAGCATTATTACAATCAGGGACGCGCGCGTTTCGACAGGAAAGAGTATCACGTAGCAGTTCACTTGCTGCGCGAAGCGATCAAGCTCGACCCAAGCCGCCCGGCTTATCACTTCCATCTGGGCGTGGCTCTGATTCGCAACCCGCGCGCGCGCCGCGAAGCCGATGAACATCTGGCAAAAGCCGCCGAGCTTGACCCTTACAATGCGCAGATTCGCGTCAAGCTGGGTTTGATATACAAAGAGGCGGGATTGCCAAAGAAGGCCGAAAGTTATTTTCGCGCGGCGCTTCAACTCGACCCGGACAATCGCGCAGCGCGGCGTGAAGTTAGCGGAAAGAACGTGTCAAAATCGCCTGACCAGAGCATCTGGAAATCCGACATCGGCTCTATCGCTAAACGAATCTTCAAAAAATAATAATCGCAATTGAGCATGACGATATAGCGCAGGATAGTACCTTGCGCTATATCGTCACGCGCGATTACTAAAGGCGTTCTATGATGTTAATGATTCGGCGCAAGCCTCCGATTGTCAGCACTGCAATAGGCGGATAGAGGAAGGCGCAAAGAATCGTGCTCATCGAAAAAGCCGTGCTGTAGCGTCCGACGAAATTGCTTGCGACGTAGCCAAGCCCGAGCGAAACGAGATAACCGCATACAAGAAAGATCAACCCCGCTTTGCGGCTGATGGCTTTATCTTCGGGCGTTTCTCGTTCTCCAAACACGGAAGTCAAATGATCCGGGATGTGATAAGTATACCGGGCCAGCACGAGCGCCAGATTTCTGACCAGATAAATCAGCCCATAAAGCGCAAGCCCGAATAACACTAGCTGGGCGATCAAATGAAGCTTCTCAAGTCTGGTCGGCGGCGTGATCATCACAAAGAAGGTCGAAAGGAAAAACGGAACGACTATCAGCACCGCGTGCGAACGTTGAGCCGCTTCCTGTCGTTCGCGCGCCATCCACTCGTCTACAATGCGGTCGAAGTGGCGTTGTTTGGCTACGACTTCGGCCTGTCTGGATGCGTAGAATGTCCGCTGCGAGTCTGCGTACTGGCCGTCATCATAAGCCCAGCGCCGATTGGGGTCGCTCAAAATCTCGTAAGCCCGATTGATTTGAACGAAGCGGGCGTTAGCGTCGGGCGAAGCCGACACGTCAGGGTGATACTTGCGCGCGAGCCTGCGATATGCAGATTTGATCTCGGCGGCAGTCGCGCGAGGCGTGAGTCCAAGAATGCCGTAGAGGTCCGTCATGGCCGCTGTTTCTTTCCAATAGAGGGCGCTCTACCTGCGGGCCTACGGGCAACGCTTGAGACAAGTGATGACTTTTCATGAGCGACGCCGATTGCGATTACCCCCAGCTTTGGGGAACCGCCAGCCCTGTTACGATTGTATATTACTCCAGCTTTTCGCTCGGCTCAAGGGATTAGTCTGCTTACCCTTTCAGGCCAAGCCGCGCGCGAGTAGACGCGATATTGACGTGGCAGATCGCCGCCGCCAAAGCGTCGCTTGCGTCCAAAGGCTCAGGCGGCTCTTTCAGTCCGAGCAGTATCCGCACCATTTCCTGTACCTGTTGTTTTTCGGCGCGGCCATAGCCTACGAGCGCGGACTTGATTTCGAGCGGCGAGTATTCGGCGACTTCAAGCCTCGCGCGAGCGGCAGCCACTAGCACGACGCCGCGAACGTGGCCGAGTTTGAGCGCGGTCTTTACGTTCACGGCATAGAACGTTTCTTCGACTGCGCAGGCTTGCGGCCTGAGCCGCTCAATTACTTCTTCAATTTTCTGAGTGATGATGAGCAGTCGTTCGGCGAAAGCGAAACGGGCTGGCGCGCGTATGCCTGCGTATTCCACAAGCTCATAGTTGCGGCCATCACTGTCAATGACGCCGTAGCCTGTCGTATCGCTGCCGGGATCAACTCCGATCACGCGCATAGAGCGTCGCTCGACCCGTGCCTTCAGCCCGGTGCGCGCGTTTGCGGATTGATTGCCGGACTGTGATGTCAACCGGCTGCCTCCAACTCTTCGGCGGGTATGTCGAAATTAGCTGCTACGCTTGCCACGTCGTCGTTGTCTTCGAGGGATTCCATCAAACGAAGAACCTGTTGAGCCGTCGAGCCTGTGACCTGCACAGAATTTGTCGGGCGCATTAATACTTCCGATGATATAGGCTCGATGCTTGCGCCCTTTATCGCTTCCAGCACGGCATTGAAATCTTCGGGCGATGTTACTACTTCCCATGTTTCTTCATCGCCGCTCACGTCCTCGGCACCTGCTTCGAGCGCAAGCTCCATGATGCGGTCTTCATCGGCGGCGGACTTTTCAATCAGGATTGCGCCTTTCTTCTGAAACATCCACGAGACTGAACCGTTCTCGCCGAGGTTCCCGCCGTTCTTTGCAAAGATGTGGCGAATCTCTGCGACCGTGCGCGTGCGATTGTCCGTTTGAGCTTCGATGAAGACGGCAACACCACCCGGCCCGTAGCCTTCGTATGTGATATCGTCAATGGCCGCGCCTGCGATTTCGCCCGTGCCTCGTTTGATCGCGTTTGTCATAGTGTCTTTCGGCATGTTCATCGCTTTGGCGTCGTCCATAGCTTTGCGCAGACGGGCATTTCCGGCAGGGTCGCCGCCGCCGCGCGCTGCTACTGTAAGCTCTTTGATAAGCCTTGAAAACATCTTACCGCGTTTGGCGTCAATTGCGCCCTTCTTATGTTTGATTGAATGCCATTTAGAATGTCCTGACATATTGGCTCCTTTTATATTTTCGTTGAATGCTTGAAATGAGAATTGTGCCTTTCAAGCGTGCCTGTTGGCAAATGCCTTAGCGCATGTTCGCGCCTCGAAAACAAAAAAGAGGCGAGAGTAATTATCTCTCGCCTCTTAAATAATCAACGCTCAGTCTTTACTGCCTTGTTATTCTTACATCGTCAATGCCTGCCTCGACGAGGCTTGCTCCGGCAGCATCTGCGGCCTCTATCCGTATGGTTATAGTCTGACCCGCGAAAGCGTTTAAACTTGCGCTGGTCGAAGCCCACACGCCGTCTACGTCTGTCGCTGCGCCTAGCCGCTGAAATACTACTGTGGTCGTAGTTCCGACGATACTGACTCGAAGGAAGTCAGCGTTCGACGCATTGCTTCCATGAGCAAGATAGAAGCTGAACGACAAGGTCAAAGTGCCAGTCGAAGGCAGCGTGATATTGGGCGAGCGAATTGATGTTACGCCGCCGTCAATGTCGAAATCACCAGCCGCCGCGCCCGCGAGCCTTCCCGTCACCAGATCGTTTACGCCGCTGACGGTTGTGCCGAGTTGCTTGGTTCCGCTGGAAGTCGTGGTGTCAGGATTGCCGCGCTCCCACTGGCCCGTCGTCGCAGTGTCCGTGCCGTTCGCATTGGTTACCCATCCTAAAGCAGTCTCGAAGTTATCGAAGAAGACGACCGTGCCGCCGCCTCCGGCGCAATCCGCCGGGACATCAGTGGCGGCGTTATGTGTGGTTCCGTTGTTGCCGGTTGCCGACACGCCCATGCCGTGACGCGCGAAGACTGTCCATATAGCGCATCGATTCGCGCCGCCGTTGACGGCCTGATCGGCTTGCAGTATTCCATCGCGCGCATTAAGGAACGACGGGCTGCAAGGCGTGAACTTCATGCCTTCGCTCACCAGACGATCTGTTATGGCAGCGCCCAGTTGTGTGCGAAGATCCCACAGAGTCGCGGCCCAGACTTCTCCGTCGCGGTGCACTGCAAATCCTCCGACTCCAAGATCGGCATAAGAGTCGTGGACAGGATTTGCCGGAACTGTATAGGCTGCGCGCCGGATGCCGTTCGTAGCGTTGTTGGTCACATACTCGCCTACGCGGCCATCGTTGTAGAAAGTGATCGCCCAGTAGTCAGACCAGCCTTCGCCCATCGCGCCTGCCTGCGTGCCGCCGAGGCAGCTTGTATTGTTTGGCCCGCCCACCAGACGATTCGACACGCCGTGACCGAATTCGTGAAACACGACGTCACCGTCCTGCGAACTGTCGCGGTCGTCGGCCAGACTGGTTGTTCCCTGCGTGAACAGGTATTGCTGCATGCGCGGGCGGCTTCCGTCGGGCGGCGTTGCAAAGTTGGCATTGTTTGTGCCCGACCCATCCTGAGCCTCGCCTCTGACTGAATCGTTGCCCGCTCCGCCTCGACCAAAGTTGTTGGTCTGGAAATTCCCAGCCGATTCAGTAAAGCCGAGCCGGTAATGGAAATCGTGCGCGACATTGATGAAGTAAAAAAGGTTCGTTACTATCGCGGGCCTTTGCGTGCGCGGATCAACTCCGAGCGTGAACGGGAACGTGAAATCCTGATTGGCTGCAGAGGCATGCCCGGTAGATAGTCCCGTCGTGTTGTTGTTGTCAGGAGCGTTGTTAGCGTCCGTATCGAGGTAGGCTTCGACATTGTTTCCTGTTGTGACTGTCGAAGTTCCCATCCATCCTGCGGCAGTGTTTATGACCGTGTCGCCGACGAACGATTGAAGCGTCCGCGGCGCGGTGATCGGGTCTCGCGTCGTGACCGTTCCCTGCGCCACATCGACGTAGAGGTTATAGCGCTTCAGCAGCGCGCCCGTGTTTGCGTCAATACATATCTCGTACCACTCGCTCGAACCGGCATCAACGTAAACGTGCCACGCAAGCACGCCACGGTCGCCTACGCGCATGATGGTCAGTTCAGAGAGTATGTCTTCGTAGTTTTTGCCGAGCGGATTTTTGTAGTTCATACGGTCGCCTTTTTCCAGGCGAGTTCAGACTATTTCAAACCTGCCCGAAGTTTGACGGCCTGAATACTTGAAAGCTTCGGTGATCGCCTCTGCTTCCG
>DATEKX010000061.1:0-3929 GCA_035277165.1 Blastocatellia bacterium
GATTGAAGAGTACACCGGAAGAAAGTCACCCTGCACCGATCTGCTTCGCAACAGTAAAGTAAAAAGAGGGGGACAATCGCACGTCCCGCTGGACGGACCTGATTCCAGACCAAAGCTCACGCCCGGCAGCGATAAAACACAGACATCATTTGATAGAACATTGGCATGGGGGTATGTCAATGAGCAAAAGCCCCTCGATCTTCCTTCCGTCGAGCAATTGAAAGCGGCTCTTATCGAGCATGGCCCGCTTGCCATAACGATACTTGGCGATAATTGCTTTATCGTTTATCGGGGGGGCGTGTTCAATGGGCACAGCAGCGGAGACACAAACCATGTAATGGTTCTGATCGGTTGGGACGACAGCAAGAGGGCATGGTTGATTAAGAATTCGTGGGGTACGAAATGGGGAGAAAATGGTTTCGGTTGGGTTGAGTATGGCAGCAATAACGTCGGGCTGTACGCTGCATGGATTCAGCCGTCTCCGTCAATCCGTCAATAAATAAGAGAAGTTGAAAGGTCGAGGTGTCATGGCTGTAAAAACGTATTCAGGAGAATTGATTATGAAACTTAAACAGGCTCGTTTGCTCACTATCGTTGCGATTGCGATACTCGCAGTCGCATCAATCGCGCCAGCGCAGACAGCGGCCCCGCAGGATATGGACGCTTATGCCGCGCGAGTCCTAAAAGAGTTTGAAGTCCCCGGCCTTGCGATTGCCATAGTTAAAGATGGCAAGGTCGTTATGGCAAAAGGCTATGGCGTGCGCAAGCTCGGCGACCCGACGGCAATTGACGAGAACACGTTATTTGGAATCGCTTCAAACACGAAAGCATTCACCGCGGCGGCGCTCGCAATGCTTGTTGATGAAGGAAAAATCAGTTGGGACGATCCGGTAGTCAAACACCTACCCGGCTTTCAACTCTATGATCCTTACGTAACGCGCGAGATGACGATTCGCGACCTGTTGACTCATCGAAGCGGGCTGGGACTGGGCGCAGGCGATCTGTTGTGGTGGCCTCCGACCGACTACTCGCGCGATGAACTGGTGCGCAGGCTTCGATTCATCAAACCGGCTTCGAGTTTTCGCAGCCGTTACGCTTACGACAACGTGCTTTACATGGTCGCGGGGCAAGTCATCACTGCCGTCACAGGCAAGAGTTGGGACGACTTCATCAAAGAGCGCATCTTCGCCCCGCTCGGCATGACGACAAGCAACACGAGCATCGCGGCGTTTTCATCAAGCTCGAACGTAGCTACTCCGCATGCCAAGTTCGACGGGCGTGTGCAAGCGACCGCGCCACAGCCTTTGGACAATGTGGCTCCCTGCGGGTCAATAAATTCAAGCGTGGCTGAAATGGCGAAGTGGTTGATCGCTCAACTCAATCGCGGCGCGATAGGCGAAGGCAATCGCTTGTTCAGCGAGCGACAGAGCCGCGAGATGTGGTCGGCTCAAACCATACTTCCGCTCAACGATCCGCCGCCGCATCTTGCGCCACTTCGTTCAAACTTTGCGGCTTACGGATTGGGCTGGGGGCTGACAGAGTATCGCGGCTTGAAAACCGTATCGCACACCGGCGGGCTGTTAGGGTATGTGTCGCGAGTTACGCTCGTGCCCGATTTGAATCTCGGCGTTGTCGTGCTTACCAATCAGCAATCGGGCGGAGCGTTTCAATCGCTGACCTATCGCGTCCTCGATCACTTTATGAATGCGCCTGCTACGGACTGGGTCGCTGCTTACAAAAAATCAGAAGCGATGTCCGAATCGCGCGCGGCAGAGGTTGCGAAGAGTCAGGCTGCAAAGCGAGCGGCTGATTCCAAACCTTCACTCGCGCTTGCTAAATACGCGGGACGCTACACAGATGCGTGGTACGGAGACATGGTGATAAGTCTCGAAAATGACAAGCTGGTTTTGCGATTCGCGCACACGCCGCTGCTTGTTGGCGAACTGGAACACTGGCAGTACGACACGTTCATAGCTCGATGGCGTGATCGCAGTCTTGAGGCTGATGCGTTCGTCAGCTTCGCGCTCAAACCTGATGGCGGCATCGAACAGATAAAGATGGTAGCCGTCTCGCCGCTGACAGACTTCAGTTTTGATTTTCACGATCTGTTGTTCGCTCCTGCTGCAAAGAGCAACTGATTGCGATCATATAGATGTAGCGCAAGATGCGTTTTGCGCTACATCTATATGAAACCTACCCGTGCGGGTAAGTTGCCTGCCTGCCGATCAGATGAAATCCGAGATCCGCATAACTTCATTGCAAGAATTCTAATCAGCCTGCGTTCAATCAATCGTAGTAAGAAAATCGGGCGCGCCTCTACCCACACAATTGGGACGGGCGCGCTCTTTTATGGAGAGAAAAAAACAATGAGAGATTCTAAGAATGTGCTTAGGAGAATCGCTGTAACAGGCGTGCTGATTTCGTCGCTGATGCTCGGCTCTGTCGTCCCTTCGTTTGCAAACGCGAGCAGCAACGAATTGGCCAGCACGCCTGAAGAACAGAAGGCAGTGGCCATCACTATCTACAACGTCAACCTCGGGCTGGTGCGAGACCGTCGAGACATCACGATTCCGCGTGGCGAATCGGCTTTGAAATTTGAAGGCGTCGCGCAACAGATCAACCCCGCGACTGTTCACATCAAATCGCTCAGTGCGCCCGACGACCTGTCCGTAGTCGAGCAAAACTACGAATACGATTTGCTGTCGCCCCAAAAGCTGTTGGACAAATACGTCGGCAAAAAAGTTACGCTCGTTTTGCGAAGTTATGAAAATCAGACTGAAAAGCTCACGCCGACAGAAGCCACTCTGCTTGCCAACAACAACGGCGCAGTCTGGCGAATAGAAGATCAAATCGTAATCAATCCGTCGAGCATTGCCGAGATACGCTTTCCGCAATTGCCCGAAAGCCTGATCGCAAATCCCACGCTAGTGTGGCGGCTTGCTAATGAGCGGGCCGCGACGCAATCGGTCGAAGCTTCTTACCTGACGGGCGGCATCAACTGGCGCTCGGATTATGTCGTGTTGGTCAATTCAGACGAAACGCGCGCAGATGTTACAGGATGGGTGACGATTGAAAACAACAGCGGCGCTGAATATCGCAACGCCGAATTGAAGCTTGTCGCAGGCGATGTGCATCGCGCAGAAAATCGTCAAATGTACGAAGCGAAGATGCGCGCCGATGTCGCGCGTAACGCAGCGCGCGAAGAACAGTTCAAAGAGGAATCGTTCTTTGAATATCATCTCTACACGTTGCAGCGTCGCACAACGATCAAGAACGCGCAGACGAAACAGATCAGCCTGCTCGATGCGAAAGGCGTAGGCGCGAACAAGCAATTCATCATCTACGGCCAGCCTTATTATTATCACGGCTATAACAATCCCGGCGAACCTATAAAAGAAAAGATAGGCGTTTATGTAGAGTTTCTGAATTCTGCGAAGAACGGATTAGGCCAGCCTTTGCCCGCAGGAATAGTCCGCCTCTATAAAGCCGATTCAGCCGGAGGTCAGCAGTTCATCGGCGAAGACCGCATTGATCATACGCCGAAAGATGAAACGGTGAAGGTCAAAGTAGGCGACGCGTTCGACATAGTTGGCGAGCGAAAGATGATGGATTATCGCGTCATCGGCGGCAGCGTCTACGAATATGCTTATCAAATCGTGATACGCAATCACAAGAAAGAGCCTGTAAACATAGTCGTAAATGAACCGATAGGCGGCGACTGGGAGATGCTCACATCAAGTCATAAATGGGAAAAGACCGCAGCCTTTGCCGCGCGATTCAACGTGCCCGTAGCAGCGGACGGCTCGGCCACGCTCTCTTACCGCGTGCGAGTCCGGTGGTAGAAAATCGGTTGGATACCCCTTGTAGGGGCAGGGCTTGTCCCTGCCCGAATGGCTGTAAGCCATGATAGTCATCATCCGGGCAGGGAC
>DATEKX010000062.1:0-3529 GCA_035277165.1 Blastocatellia bacterium
CAGAGGCGCAGAGGTTAAGCAATTGTTTTACTCTGCGCCTCTGCGGTGAATCTTCAGGTTTCTGATTCAAGAACTGGCGTACTCTTGATTTACCCATCGGCCTTCATCGTTTTCTGCTCGTTGGAGCGTTGGCGTTCGACCATTACGGTCTCAAGCCTTTCGTGAACGTAAGGCAGGTATGCGGCAAGCATACCGAATTCGCGCTTAGGCAGGCTCATTGTATTCATAGGCTCGATGCATCTGACGGTCGCGCTGCGTAATGATTTTTTCAGTATCGCCATCTCGCCGAAGTATTCGCCTGCGCCGACCGTCGCAAGCTGTATCTCTGTTCCATCCATGTCGCGCACGACTTCAGCCTGACCGCTGATGACTATGTAAAGGCGGTCGCCAACATCGCCCTGACGAAAGACAACCTCGCCCGGCTCGAAATGCTCGTTTGTGATTCCCATCGAGCCTGACAGCTTCAGCTCTACAAGCTCCGCAGGCAGAAACAGGTCGAGCGTCCACGATGATGCTACCTTCAACCGGCGGCCCCAGCCCGGCAGCTTCATCAAATAAATCGTTCGCCATATCCACCACGCGATGAAGCCTGAGATTTTCATGCCCATTATCTCAGCCACCGCCGAGCGATGGCCGAGCGCGCCCATCGTGCCCAATCCTTCAAAGGCAAATGACTGCCGTTCGCCGCTGCCGCGCATCGCAGTAAGTATGTTGTTAGCCGCAGTGCGCGCTTGTCTTATGGCATGCTGCGCCGTCGGCGGGCAGGAGGCGTCGCCTTTCGGCGTCGGCACCTGCGCGCAATCGCCTACCGACCAGATGTTTTCCGCCCCTTCGACTTCAAGATATTTGTTGGCGATCAAACGACCGTTCTTGCCTTTCGGCAACGCAAGCCCGTCAATGATCGGATGAGGCGAGCTTGGCACTGTCGAAACCAGCGTGCGCGTCGGAATCCGTTCGCCGCTTTTTAGAATGGCTTCTTCGCCCGTTGCCGCTTCGAGCCGCGCGTTCAGCATTATCTCTACGCCGCGTTTCTTCAAAATGTCTTGAGCGAACAGCGCGAGCTTCTCTGACATTTCAGGCAGTATGCGCTCTTGCGAATGAATCAGCACGACGCGCAATTCCTTCGGGTCAATGCCGCGATAGGTGCGCGCTACCTCGCGCACGAAGTCGTTAAGTTCTGCGATCACTTCGACGCCTGAAAATCCGCCGCCCGCGACGACGAACGTGAGCAACTGGCGGCGCAATTCCATGTCGTCCGTTTCAATCGCAGCTTCTTCAAGCGCGCGGATGACGTGATTGCGAAGATACAAAGCGTCCGCCAGATTCTTGAACGGGAGCGCGTGTTCCGGTAGTCCTCTCAATCCTCGAAAGTCCGTGACGTTTCCGAGCGCGAATACCAGATAGTCATACGGAATGATGTGCGGGTGAGGGCGAAAGCCCGGACTTGTCGTGATAGTTTTGTTCGCCAGATCAACGGACTCGATGTCTCGCACATGCAGATTGGTTCGAGGAAGAAGCCTGCGAATCGGGCTGACCGTATCGAACAAACCTATGCTGCCTGAGATGACTTCGGGCAGCATCGGCTGGAAAACGAAATAATTTTCTTTGTTGATAAGAGTGATTTCAAAATCATCGCGGCGAGAAAGCGATTTTTCCAGATATTGCGCCGTGTAGACGCCCGCAAAACCGCCGCCTAATATCACAACTCGTTTGCGCGCCTGTGTGCTCATGCTTTTATCCTGATGAAATCTAAACAGCCTCGACTCACTTACTATATCGCAAGAGCCGTCTCGATATATTCCCGCGCGCGGCATAAAAATGGATTATGCAGTCGCCCTATCAATCGGCGGCCCCGTTGTATAAAAATCCTGATAGAAGCGCGGGCTGTATTCGTCAAGCAATTGCTCGACTCGTTCGAGGCTGGGCGAAGCGATGACGAGTCCAGCGTGATAGGGCTTGTTCAAGCGATAAACTACCTCCGGCGCATCATAAGCCGAAGTATCCGGCTGCTGCTGGCGCGCGAGCGAGATGATGACTCCCGCGTAATCGTCGCGATGCGGAGGCAACTCGTAAGGGTGGTCTTCGCCTGCTATCTCGATGCGCGCCCACTCGGCCCAAAGGTTCAGCCCCGAAGCAGCTTCTACGCATTCGGCGATGTTAGCTCCGCCCACGCGCGCTGCCGTTTCCAGAAAGTAGAATCGCCCGTCTTCGTGGCCTTTGATGAATTCCGTGTGAGTGACTCCGCGCACAAGGCCGAGCGCTTTGATCACATCGCGGTTCAGGAGTTCCAAAGCTTGCGCGTCGGCGGACTCGTGCGGAATCTTTCGCGTAGTAAAGATGCCGCCCGCCGAAACGTCCATCGGCGGATGGCCGTACTTGTGCACGACCGCAAAGACTACTTCTCGCTCAGACACGATTGAATCAACGTGATAAATGTCACCCGGCACATAATGTTCGAGAACGTAAAAAGATTGGCGGTCGCCCAGTTCGTCAAGCAGCGGCCACAGCTCATCCGAGCGCGAAAGCTTCTTGATTCCGATTGACGCGGCTTCGCTTCTCGGCTTGAGCACCCAGGGCGGCGCGACTCTATTCATGTATTCGCGCAGGTGGTCGTAATTCAAAACGTGGACGAACTCAGGCACGAGAATGCCTGAGTTGCGAGCCTTCACGCGCATGGCGAGTTTGTCGCGGAAGTAGCGCGCAGTCGTATCGCCCATCCCAGGTATGCGAAGGTGCTCGCGCAAAAGCGCGGCTGTTTCCTGATCGAACTCATCGAGCGGCACTATGCGATCAATGACCTGTGTGCGCGCGAGGTAGCTGATGCCTTTTATGATGTCATCGCGGTTGTAGCCATCAGGCATATAGTAAAATTCGTCTACGGCCTCGCGCGGCCAATCGGCGTCTCTGAGTTTTTCGACCGTGACGAGGATGACTTTGCAGCCATCGCGTTTGGATTGGCGCAGAAAGGCTTCGCCTTTGAAGTAAGTTGCGATGCAGATCATGTTGACGCAGTTTTGGTCGGGCACGGCTCGCTCCTTTGAAGTGTTGAAGCTGATTTAAGCAAACGGGATTATACAGCGCAGAGCGAATTTAAAACCAGTTCACCGCAGAGAGGCCGAGCAGCAATCTCAAATTTGAAATCTAATGAAGCTGTTTTGGGAAAAAGCTCCGTAGGAGCGACCTGTCTATAGTCACAGTCAAATAAATTGTTTGTAGCTCCGTAGGAGCGACCTGTTGACTCAGAGGTCGCTCCTACGGAGCTACAAAAAATACTTAGCTTTACTTTAGCTATAGACAGGTCGTCCCTAACGGGACTTCCAAAACATGCTTTGAGATTTGAGATTGCTGCTCGGCCTCTCTGCGGTGAACTGACCTCTGGATCGCCTGAACTACATCACGCGATCAGAGTTGCAATAGAATCGGCGAAGCATCTCGTCCACTTCTTTTTTGCCGATGACTTCAAAGACGACGCTCGGTTGAATGTCCAGCCCTTCGGCCAGTTTGAGCGCCGTCTCGACATTGAGCGTGT
>DATEKX010000063.1:0-5831 GCA_035277165.1 Blastocatellia bacterium
GAATGCTTTCTTGCCGGTGAATACCTCGTAAAGCACGAGGCCCAGAGCATAGATATCGCTTTTTGTGGTTACCTCTTTGCCCGCAAGCTGCTCGGGAGCCATGTAAGCAGGCGTGCCTGCTTGTATCTCGTTGCCCTCGAACTCGTCGGCCAGCCCGGCCAGCCCGAAATCCGTGATCTTGGCGCGGCCTCGCCCGTCTATCATCACGTTGGCAGGTTTCAGATCGCGGTGCAGCACTCCTTCCTGATGCGCGGCTCTCAGCCCGTCGCAAAGCTGGCTTGCTATCTCGACCGCTTTATCCGAAGGAAGGCGGCCTATGCGACGCAGCAGCGTGGACAGATTTTCTCCGTCAATGTATTCCATTGATAGAAAGTGCTGATTTTCGACTTCTCCGATGTCGAAAACGCGGCAGACGTTCGGGTGAGAAATCTGGCGAGCTATGCGGACTTCGCGATGAAATCGCTCAAGCATGCCTTTATCGCGCACGAGCTTTTCCGGCAGGAACTTCAAAGCAACGGGCTGAGAAAGTTTCAGGTCATCGGCGCGATAGACTTCGCCCATGCCGCCTTTTCCGAGCAGCGCTATGATGCGGTAACGATTGGCCAGAACCGTGCCGGGAATGAATCGCGCGCCGCCGCTTGTGAAGGATTTATCTTGAGGAAGCAGGCGAGCCGCTTCGTGAAGCATTGTCGTAATGAATTTGCCGGTCGGCTGATGATGCTCAAGCAGCGATTCGACTTCGCGGCGAAGCGTTACATCACCGCCGCAGGCTTCATCGAGAAAAGCTGCGCGCTCGGAAGTGTCGCGCTCAATCGCGGACTCGAACAGCGTTTCTATTCTCTTCCATCTCTCTGGGTTCATAACTCAGTCACTTGTTAATTTCGCGATGCAGCCATGCTTCGGCCATTCTCAGGTGTCGCTTTACGGTAGAGATCGACACCGCTTCGACTTCGCTGATCTCTTCGATGCTGAGACCGCCAAAATAACGCAACTCTATGATTCGCCCTTTCATCGCATCGAATGCTGCAAGGCTTTCGAGCGCGTCATCGAGCGCCACAAGATCGCTCGCGCGTTCTGCGGAAAATACTGTGACCTCTTCAAGGTTCAAGTTTTGATTGCCGCCGCCACGTCGATCTGCTTTGTGCTTGCGCGCATGCTCTATGAGTATCTGGCGCATGATGCGAGCGGCGACACCGAAGAAATGAGCGCGGCTTTGCCATTCGAGGTCCGTATAGCCGACCATCTTCATGTAGGCTTCGTGAACGAGCGCCGTGCCCTGAAGAGTGTGATCCTTTCTTTCACTGCGCAGGTAACGATTAGCCAGCCGCCGAAGCTCGTCATAAACAAGTGGCGTCAATTTTTCTAACGCCACTTTATCACCGTTGCGCCAATCCTGGAGCAGTTGAGTTACATCGTGAGGCGACGATATGCCCATAGATTTGTTACGCGGACTGTCGAAGTCTGATCTTGAATCTCGGAGAGCATAGCCACTTGCAGAACTCAAGTCAACGATGCTGTCAGTCGCGCGCAGATGAAATCTTATTCTGAGCAGTCGCGATATTAAACGCATAACGCGGTTCGCTTTGTCGCCTTCTATTTCTGGCTGGATGCAATTCGAGTGTTATGAAATGCTGAGATGCTCCATTGCCCGTTCTTCTTTGTAAGGACAAGCAAACTCATCGCTTTGCCTTCGCTCGCGTCAGCCAGTTTCAGATTCCATTCTACGTGAGCGAGCGCAATCGTATCTGAGAGAAACCTGACAGTATGAACCGTCGAGCTTTGACGGCTGTTCTTGTAAACAGTATCGAATATGTGCTGGTGCCCGGCATCGATCTCTTTGCGCCCTTTGACGCGCATGCCGTTTACGATCACATAATCAGCGTCTTCATCAAATACGGCAGCAAACTCTTTCCCGCTACCCGTGTTCCATCCTTCTTGCATACGGGTGACGATCTTGCGAATGGCCGCTTCGTCTTCCGCGCGAGCTTGCCGTTTGGGTGATGCAGCGGTCGTGCCTGCCATTACGCATGCACAGATAAGGACGGTTATTGCGTTAACAAGTATTTTCATTTTTCCTCCGGTTTGTTTTTGCCAGTCAGCATGTAGAGCTATGATCTTCGATCATGCGCTCATATCTTGATAGATAAGAATTATTCTTTGTCCGCGCCGGTTTTGAAGAGAACTTCAGTTCAGCGGCGCACAACCATGCAATCGAGACAAGGATTATTACGGACAGGATTAAGAAAACTTCGGTGTATACAGAAAATAAGGTTTCCATATAGTCCAGCAATTGTTTGCTTCCCGTCTCTATCATCGTGCGTTGATCGTACATAGTTAAAATCTCCTTGAATATTTCTGTCTCCGTATAGTAAGGCGGATTTTTTAATCGAAATGGCTCACGGCCTGAAAAACTTCGCGTGATATTTATCATTCGCGCTGGTCGTATTTCTGCCGCGAGATGATAAAATGAAATAGACGCTACCAGTGGACCAAACTGCTCTGCTTGTTGTTCCGATCAAAAGAATTCATCATTGTGGACGAAGTCAGATAGGAGGTGTTTTGTGAGCGCTATCGAACTTCAAATCAATGGAATCAAACGCCGCCTGGACGTAGAGGCTGACAGAAAACTGCTCAACGTCCTGCGCGATGAGCTTGATTTAACGGGGACAAAATACGGCTGTGGCGAAGGCCAATGCGGCGCTTGCACCGTGCTGATTGACGGGCAGCCTGCGCGGTCTTGCGTCACATCTGTCAAAGAAGCCGCAGGCAAACAGATTACGACCATCGAAAGCCTCGAACAGAACGAGCGGCTTCATCCGCTGCAACAAGCTTTTATTGATGCCGGTGCGATGCAATGCGGTTACTGTATTCCCGGCATGATCATGTCGGGAGTCGGCTTGTTGAAGAAAAATTCTCACCCGACCGATCAGGAAATTCTCCGCGCTATGGAAGGCAACATCTGCCGCTGCGGAACCTATCCGCGCATCCTTGCAGCCATTCGCAAGGTCGCCGCAAGCGAGAAAGGCGGTGTCAGATGACTGAGAGAATGATGGACGAAATTGAGCTTGAGCGGTACGAGCTTAACGAAGGAGCCGCTTATCATTTCGAGATGCATAGGCGCGACTTCTTCAAAACATTGGGCGGCGGAATACTGATCGTCTTCGCGATTAAAGACGCGCTCGCCGTCCAAGAGTCCGGCGGCGGGCAACGCCCACAATCCGGCTCGCTTCCGAAGGAGATTGGAGCGTGGCTTCATATCGGAGAAGACGGCGCTGTAACCGTCTACACTGGAAAGGTCGAGTTCGGACAAGACATTCGCACTTCGCTCGCTCAAGCGGTCGCAGAAGAATTACGCGCGCCGCTGGCCTCTATCCGGTTGGTGATGGGTGATACAGACCTGACGCCATATGACATGGGGACGTTCGGAAGCCGGACTACACCAACCATGAATCCGCAACTGAGAAAGGCTGCCGCCGCCGCGCGCGAATCATTGATCACTCTTGCCGCAGAGCAACTGAAAGTGGAGCCAGCTTCTTTAGTAGTGGCTGACGGCAAACTGCTGCATCCGCCGACGAAACGATCACTCAGCTTCGGGCAATTGACCAAAGGCCAGCGCCTGTTGAAAACAATCACAGACAATGTGCAACTCACTCCGCCGGATCAGTGGAAGGTCGCTGGCCGTGCCGCGCCTAAAGCTAATGGTCGAGAGATAGTCACCGGAAAACATCAATACACATCCGACATGAAGCTGACAGGCATGTTGCTTGGAAAAGTTCTTCGCCCTGCGTCGTTTGGCGCTACGCTCGTTTCCTTCGACGCGCGAGACGCTGAAAAACTTGAAGGCGTAACTGTGACGCGCGATGGCGATTTCGTCGGCGTGGCCGCCCGCAACCAGCAAACAGCTTCACGCGCTTTGGCCGCGCTCCGCGCGGAATGGAAGACCACTCCGCAAATCTCGACCAAAGAATTGTTCGCTCATTTGAAGAAACAGACAGCCGCCAGTGAAGGCGGCGAAGGTCGTTCTAACTACAGTCGCGGCTCGGTTGCCGAAGGGATGGCGGCGGCTAATCAGAAATTAGAGCGGGCATACACTGTGGCCTACATCGCGCACGCGCCGCTTGAGCCACGCGCCGCCGTTGCGGAATGGAAAGACGGGAGGCTGACGGTCTGGACTGGAACGCAACGCCCGTTCGGCGTTCGCACTGAGTTGGCCGACGCGTTTCACATCCCGCAAACACAGGTTCGCGTGATCGTGCCTGACACAGGCTCAGGCTATGGCGGCAAACACACGGGCGAAGTCGCCCTCGAAGCTGCGCGACTGGCAAAAGCTGCGGGCAAACCCGTCAAAGTCGTCTGGTCGCGCGAAGAAGAATTCAACTGGGCCTATTTCCGTCCGGCTGGCGTGATCGAGATCAAAAGCGGTGCGACGAAAGACGGGATAATCACCGCGTGGGAGTTTCACAACTACAACTCAGGCTCTTCCGGCATTCGCACGCTTTATGATATTGCGAATCAGCAGATCGAATTTCACGCGACACACTCGCCTTTGCGCCAAGGGTCGTATCGCGGGCTGGCTGCGACGGCCAATCATTTCGCGCGCGAAGTCCACATCGATGAATTAGCTGAAAGCTTGAAAATAGACCCGCTCGAATTCCGGCTCAAGAACCTGAAGGACAAACGAATACGCGATGTGCTTGAAGCAGTGGCTCGCAGGTTCGACTGGGGCAAAGCTAGAAAGGAAGATCGAGGGTTTGGAATAGCGTGCGGGTTCGAGAAAGGCGGTTACGTCGCATCGTGCGCAGAAGTCTCGATTAATCCGGCGAGCGACAAAATAAAGCTTGTGCGCGTCGTGACCGCATTTGAATGCGGCGCAATAGTCAATCCTGATGGGTTGAAGAATCAGGTTGAAGGCGCGGTGATTCAAAGCATCGGAGGCGCGATGTTTGAAGCCATCGAGTTCGAGAACGGCAAAGTTCTCAACTCGCGTTTTTCGCGCTATCGCGTGCCTCGATTCAGCGATGTTCCTATTTTGGAAACAATCCTGCTTGATCGCAAAGACCTGCCTTCGGCGGGTGCAGGAGAGACTCCGATAGTCGGGCTTGCTCCGGCAATCTCTAACGCCATTTTCAGCGCGACAGGCATTCGCTTGAGGTCGCTTCCGATGATGCCAAACGGCTTGAAACAAGAAACCAATTCAGAAGAGATCAAATCAAAATGAGAAGTGTTTTTCTTGCTGACAGCATACTGTTGCTAGTTTCGGTTTTTGGGAAAGCGTGCGACGAAGTCAGGGTGCGCTGGAAGAACGCTCTCAAAAAGCTTTGATATAGATGGCTGATAATAGCGAAGGATACGCAGATTATGACTCTCTGCGTATCCTCGTCAGTCCTGATTGATTACAAATCTTACTTGTGCAATACTGCGCTTTCCTGATCGTGCTATACCAAATCCAAATCACAGATCGGGGTCACTAATTAACTGATTTCCACCGGCAAAGGAGACTCCCTCAATGGCAAACGGTAACGCAAGCTTTCGAGGTCTTAGCGCGCTATCGGGATATTCTACATCAAAGGTCTACGGTATATCAGGAGACGGTCGGGTTGCTGTTGGCAGTAGTTATACTGACAACGATACTGCCCAAGCCTGTATTTGGACTGCTCAGAACGTAGTTGGGCTCGGCACACTGCAAGACTATCCTTATGGCGAAGCCTATGCTGCCAGTAAAGATGGCAGTGTGGTCGGCGGCACCTGCAATCTCAAAGACCTCTACCTTGCCTTCATGTGGACTCAGGCGGGCGGCATCAAGAAAGTCCCTTCGTCAAACCCGAATTTCA
>DATEKX010000064.1:0-3756 GCA_035277165.1 Blastocatellia bacterium
TGACGTAAAACTCCGACCCGTAATTCTCGTCTATGTAACGACGGTAGGCGGCGGGAAGCTTTATTCGTCCCTTTTCATCCATCCTTACTGTATAATTGCCTCTCAGCATACGACGAGCTAACGTGAAAGAGTTAAAGTTTAATCTCAGCCTTTCCTAGCTTATTCTTGTTTTCAAATATATCTCCATTTTGGTCCACTTTGGACCACCGTCGCCGTATGGTACTTCAGATAGGCATGGCTGTCAAGCGGGAAATTCTGCGCTCGTAAGAACTTCCGAGTGCAAGGAAGCCGTACACAAGGCTTCCTTGCGGGTGATTCAGGCGGGTCGCACTATTGAATTTCGCCCGCGAGGCAAGTGTGGTATAGTGCGGAACTTTGGTGTCACGGAGTCTCGCTAATGGATAAGGCCGCGTTCATCATAATAGTTTACGGGCTTGCGGCGGCGGCGGCGAACTTTCTAGGCGGCCTTCTGGTAACGTCGCGCAAGTTGGGGCAGGCTGCCTTGCGCGCCCTGATAGCTCTGGGCGCAGGGTTCATGCTGGCAGCAGTCTTCATAAAAATGATACCGGAGAGCATAGAGCTATGGCCCGCCGAAGAGCGGCTCTATCCGATGTTGTGGGTGCTGGCCGGATACCTGCTCATACAGTTTGTCGAGCACACAGTCGCGCCTCATTTCCATTTCGGTGAAGAGACTCACGAAGAAGCGATGCTGGCGCATCACGCAGCGCTTGCGGGGCTGGGCGCACTGATGGTTCACACGTTCTTTGACGGGGTTTCAATAGCCGTAGCCTCGCTGGTCAGCCCTCAACTTGGCGTATTGATATTCATAGCTATTTTGCTTCACAAGCTGCCGGAGGGCTTCACAGTAGCTTCGATGATGCTGGCAGCGGGTCGCAGTCATCGCAGCGCCGTGCTGTCGGCTTTGCTGGTTGGGCTTGCCACGCTCGTAGGCGTAGCTTTGGTGATTGTCTTCAAGAACCTTGCCATCTATTCGCGCCCGCTGTCGGCGCATGTGCTGCCGCTTTCGGCGGGCGTGACGCTTTACGTCGCCGCGTCTGATCTGATCCCCGAAGTCAATACGCGCGAAGGAGGCGTAAAAACTTCGTTGATGGTCTTTGCAGGCGTAGCGCTGCTTTACATCACGGAGTTGGCGCTTGAAGCATTAAACCTGGGGCACTAAAACGAAATTTCGCCAGTGACGTGACGAAGTACCGACTTCAGGCAAATTGCACTATCAGTGAAATGATATGGCTGAGGCCGGTACCCCATAGTCTCTGTTTATGGCGTCACTATTATTCTTGCTACCTCTTCGAGAGCAATTCATTCGTCTTGCGTGTATTCTCTTCGATGTCCAAAAAGAGGTAGATGAACTCTCCAAATCCATAAAGGCCGACGAAGACGAGTCCGGCATATATGAGCATGATCAGTCCACCGATGAATCCGCCAGCCAACATTGATGGGCCGCCAAACGAGCCTGTGCTTGATGCTGCCCCGCTAACCATGATGATCAAAGCTCCGATAACGAGTATCCCTCCCAGAACAAAAGCCAGAATTTTATACAGGTTCGCAATTGTCCGAAGGGCTTTATACTTTGTTGCTCCCGAAGACGGCTGGCTCATTCCATAACTGGGCGGCGAAAAGCCTCCATAAGATGGGCCACTCGGATTACCGTAGGGCGGGCCTGACGGGCTTGGGGGCGGGCTGGAATAGTCCTGAGGTGGTGGCGACGATATCGTGGTGCCGCAACTCCCGCAAAATTTTGCTGTCGCAGGAAGTTCGGCGCTGCAAACTGGGCATTTCATACTGCAATCTCTCCTTTCTATTTTCAGAGCTGTTGCTGCGCAATCATTGCTTAATGCTCCCAGCGTTGGCGAAGGGCCGGAACCGTACTTGCCATTCAGCCATCGACCATGGCTTTTCAAGATAGTAGTTGTCGAGCACGAAATCAATCGCAAGCGTGCTTTCTTTGTGCTCTGTCGGTTATGATTAAAGTTGATCGACACTTGCGTCAGACGCAGTTGCGAATCATCGTCAAGCCGCAATGAGTGTCAGAGCACATAGATTGCGGCAAGGTTTGACTAATATGAAATTGATAATGAAAAGATCATTTGCGACAGCAGCCCTTCTTTTTTTGCTTGCGACGGCTTCGTTTGCAGAGATAACTTTCCCGCAGCCTCAGGGCTTAGTAAATGACTTTGCCTCAAAGCTCAGCCCCAACACAAAACAGCAACTCGAAAATTTGCTTTTGAACTTTCGCGCGCGCACGGACATCGAGATAGCCGTCGTCACTGTCAACTTCGATGACATGCAGGGTTATCCAATCGAAGACTACGCCCTGTATCTCGGAAGGCAATGGGGCGTTGGCCGCGATTCCATCAAGCCTGCAGCCGTGTTGGTAGTCGCAATCAAACCGCCTGGAAGCGATGGGCTTTATCAGGGAGGCACAAGATTAGAGATCAGTCGTCACCTTGATGCAGACGTGCCTGACGGTCTTGCGGGAGAGATCATTCGCAAGATGCGAGATAATCTCCGGCGCGGACAATTCGATCAGGCCTTGACTCTGGGCACGCAAACCATAGTTGCCACGATCGCTGAAAAGCGCGGCATCTCGATGGAAGGCATTGATTCGGGCCAGGCCTATCGCGCGCCCGCGCCGCGACAGCGCAGCAAAGGACGCGGCATCTCGCCGTTTGCGATAATCGCAATCGTGTTCGTCTTCCTCGCAATCATTCACGCGTTGAGCAACAAAGGCGGGCGCGGCGGCGGGCCGGGTGGCCGCCGTCATCGTGGAGGCTCAGGTCTGGAATGGATGCTCTTGCCTATAATCTTTGGCAGCGGGCGAGGCGGCAACTGGGGCGGCGGCAGTAGCGATTCCGGCTGGGGCGGCAGCGGCGGCGGAGACGGCGGCGGCTTTGGCGGATTCGGCGGCGGCGGCGATTTCGGCGGCGGCGGCGCGAGCGATAGCTGGTAATGAAGAAATTATGAATGATGAATAATGGAGGCTCCTGAAATTGGCTGACGAACTGAAAAACTTTGTAAGCGCGCTCACGGAAACTCACGGAGAGAACCTGAAATCAGTGGTGCTCTATGGCTCGTCCGTTGTGGGAGGGTTGGTTGATGATGAAGCGCCGAAAAGAGTGCTTGTCGTGTTAGACCATATAACACCGACCGACCTCAAAGCGGCGAACCCCGTCGCCGAAGAGTGGCGAATGGAAGGCAACCCGCTTCCCGTCTACTTCACAAGCGAAGAGATGACGGATGCCGCTGATGTCTTTCCAGTCGAGTTTATAGATATGAGCGAAGTGCGCCACGTGCTTTACGGCAAAGACCCTTTTGAAACGCTGGATATTGGCACGCACAATCTGCGTCATCAACTCGAATACGAATTGCGCGGCAAGCTCATACGCCTCCGCCGCCTCTACATGACCGTTACACACAATCCGAATCGGCTGGCGGAGTTGATGTCGAACTCGCTAGACAGTTTTGCCGTTTTGTTTCGCCACGTGCTCGCAATGCTCGGAAGCGAAGCGCCGTTTGAGAAACGCGAATGCGTGATGAGGCTGGCCGATCAGTTGAAGCTGGATAAAAAAATCTTTGCGCGCATCTTTGACTACTCGCCTGACGAAGAGACATGGCTTGAGACGGAAGCGGAAGAAACCTTCGCCGCTTATCTAGCGCAGGTCGAGCGCGTGATTAAGGTGGTGGATAAAGAATAATGTAGGGACAGGTCTTGTCCCTGCATTCAAGTCAGTTTCA
>DATEKX010000065.1:0-3430 GCA_035277165.1 Blastocatellia bacterium
CACCCACCTACCCACGGCGGACCGCTGCCCGCTGTGCCCTAGCCGGCCCGGCGCGGTGACCGAGATCCCGGCCGACGACTACGACAGGTGTGCTCGGAGTCTCGATCTCCACGCGAGCAATTGTTGAAGGTTTTACTTTGATTTCAACAAACTCGGTCTTGCCGCCAATAACAACTCCGACCATTACCTGGCCCGCATCGTAAAAGGTGACCGTGCCCGACTGATCTGCCGAAGCAACATCGGAGGGAAAGGCAAACCATGCGGCGGGCTTCATATCAAGCGGTTTGCCGGATTCATCTTTGCCGACAGCGGTGAATTTCAACTGCTGGCCGACTTCACCTTCGGCGATTGCGGGAGAGATTTGAACAGTTTTAACGGATGAAGACTGCCACGCAGAAACTTTTGATCCGGCTGCGACAATTCCTGTGGCCAGAACGAGGGCGCATAACAGAATCCGAAAATGCGACATTGATATTACCTCCGATTTTTATCATTCGGGATTGTATTTCGTTGTCGCCGGGGGCGCAACTTGCTGAGGAAATAATTTCATCATCAATAATTGCTTCACATGCTTGAAATCACTTACGATCTACTTTGGTTGTCGCGCTCTAATGAACTACAATAAATCACGCATCATAAAACTTAGAAGCGAAATTGAACTACAAAGATGTTAGCGACGTAATAACACGGCGTTCCAATTTATGGATCTCATAACCGAAGGCACATTTATAGCGCATTACCGCATCATCGAACCTATCGGCGCTGGCGGCATGGGCGCAGTTTACAAAGCGCACGATGAAAAACTTCATCGCATAGTCGCACTCAAAGTGCTGCCTGCTGACGCTGTGTCGCACGAAGACCGTCGCCTCCGATTCCTACAGGAAGCTCGCGCGGCTTCGGCGCTGAATCACCCGCACATCCTGACCGTTTACGAAATCGGCGAAGTTGACGGCAAGCCTTTCATGGCAACCGAGTACGTGCAGGGAGACACGCTGCGGCAAAAAATCAAGTCGCGCCCTCTGGCAATCCGTGATGTTTTGGAAATCTCTCTACAGATTTCCGAGGGGCTTCGAAAAGCCCACGAACACGGCATAATTCACCGCGATCTGAAACCTGAAAACCTGATGATCAGCCGTGACGGGTACGCAAAAATTCTGGATTTCGGTCTTGCAAAGCTCACAGAGCGAAACCGCTCGCGCCCCGTAGACAGCACCGCAAAAACTATCATTCAAGTGAAGACTAATTCCGGGATGATACTCGGAACGGTAAAGTACATGTCGCCCGAGCAACTGTTGGGCAAGCGCGTTGACCTGCGCAGCGACATATTTTCTTTCGCCGTCGTGTTATATGAAATGGCGACGGGCCAGTGCCCTTTCGCGCACGAAAACGACGTAGACACGATGCACGCCATTCTTCACGAAGAACCGATGCCGCCGCACGCGATCAAGAATGATTTGCCGCGCGATCTTCACCGCATACTTTCGCGGGCGCTTGCTAAAACGCCAAAGCAACGCTATCAAACGATCAAAGAACTGGCCGCCGACCTCCGAAGCTTGAAACGCGACCTTGAAGCAGGCAAAACATCAACTCCTGTCAAAACGAAGCTCGTGCTCAAGCCCGTGGGCGCAGCCGAACGCGCTACAAAAATAGATTACGTAAAAGAGTTGAACGAAACTCAGTATCAGGCGGTAACGACGATTGACGGCCCGCTGTTGATAGTCGCGGGAGCAGGAACGGGAAAGACGCGCACGCTCGTTTATCGCGTAGCGCGGCTCGTTGAAACGGGCATTCGTCCCGAGTCAATTTCGCTGCTTACGTTCACGCGGCGAGCGGCTACGAGCATGCTTTCGCGCGCTGCGGCCCTTGCCGATCAGAGATGCCAGCGCGTGTCCGGCGGCACTTTTCATTCGATGGCTCATTCCGTCCTGAGAAGATACCCGGAGATGGCAGGTTTGCTGAGAACATTCACTGTGCTCGATTCCAACGATGCCGAAGACGTGATTGACATCGTTCGCAGGCAGTCAGGCGTGGCGACTAAAGATCGCCGCTTTCCGCGCAAACGCACGCTCGCTGCCATCTTCAGCATGTCGGTCAACAAGTTGCTCTCGATTGAAGAGGTGTTGAATCTTTGCTATCCGCAGTTCGCTCACGAACAGGAAGATCTCGAAAAACTTTTCAAAGCGTTTGACCAGTTCAAACGAACGCGCCAACTGCTCACTTACGACGACCTGCTCGTGCGTTTGCGTGACGCGCTCGAAGAAAACCCGGACCTGCGCACGCGGCTGTCTGACCAGTACCGCTACATAATGGTGGACGAGTATCAGGACACCAATAAACTGCAGGCGCAGATTGTGCGTTTCATGGCTGCGTCGCACGATAACGTCGCGGTAGTCGGCGACGAAGCTCAGGCGATCTATTCGTTTCGCGGGGCGAGCTTCAAAAACATGCTTGAGTTCCCGGAGCTTTTTCCCGACGCGCGCGTGATAAAACTGGAAGAGAATTTTCGCAGCACGCAGCAGGTTCTTGATGTGGCAAACACCATTATCGGCGAAGCGAGCGAAGGATACGCGAAGCGACTCTTTTCAACTGTTTCCGATGGGCCGCTGCCGATGCTGGTTGAGGCGAGCGATGAAAACGAGCAGTCGCGCTTCGTCGCGCAACGTATCGAAGAGTTGCGCGGGGATGGCGTCCCGCTCAGTGAGATTGCAGTGCTGTTTCGCGCAAGTTCGCATTCGTTCGATCTGGAAATCGAGATGGGCAAGCACGGGATTCCATTTCGCAAATTCGGCGGGATCAAGTTTGCAGAGTCGGCTCATATAAAAGATGTGCTTTCGTTTTTGCGAGTCGTAACTAATCCGTCGGATACGATTTCATGGTTTCGCGCTCTGAAATTGCTCGATCAGATCGGCGACGCAACAGTTCAGCAGATTCTCGATTATCTGAGCGTCGAAAGAAAATCGTTCCGCACGGCTCGCGCGAAAGAGGCTTTGTTCAAAAAGCTGAAACAGTTCCCGGCCAAAGCGAGCTACGAAGCTCAACTCATCAAGCTCGCGAACCTGCTTCAGAAAGTGGCCGAAGCGAATTCACCTCGCGAGCAACTATCAGCCGTCGAGCGATTCTATCGCCCGATTCTTCAAGCGCACCACGACGATCATCCTCGACGCCAGCGCGACCTCGATCATTTGCTTACTATAGCCAAGCGATACAAGACCGCAGAAGAATTGCTGGCCGATGTGGCGCTCGACCCTCTTGACCTTGAGCTTGCGGCGAACGAAGGGCGCGGGCAGGGGTTTGTGACGCTTTCGACCGTGCATTCGGCAAAAGGACTGGAGTGGTCTGCGCTGTTTATAATCTGGATGATGGATGGATGGTTCCCTTCGGCGCGGGCTTACGATGCATTTGAAGACCTTGAAGAAGAGAGGCGATTGCT
>DATEKX010000066.1:0-5342 GCA_035277165.1 Blastocatellia bacterium
CTTTTTGAATATGCTGCGACGGCTGAATCGCGCGGCCTTGAAGTCATCATCGCGGGCGCGGGCGGCGCGGCTCACCTTCCCGGCATGACCTCAGCCAAAACGGTTCTGCCCGTGCTGGGCGTGCCCGTCGAATCGAAATCGCTCAAGGGCGTTGATTCATTGCTTTCAATCGTGCAGATGCCAGCAGGAATCGCAGTGGGCACGCTTGCAATCGGGCGGAGCGGAGCCGTCAACGCTGCGCTGATGGCTGCGGCGATTTTGGGAATCAAACATTCCCAGTTCCGCGATGCGCTGCGCGCTTATCGCGAGAATCAAACAGAGACGGTTCTCGCGCACCCGGACCCGAGGGAGCAGCAATGATCATCGGCATACTGGGCGCGGGTCAATTGGGTCGAATGCTTGCGATGGCGGGCTATCCGCTCGGCCTTCATTTTCGCACTCTCGATTTATCGTCAGAAGCGCCTGCCGGGCCTGTCAGCGAATTGATAGTCGCAGATTTCAACGATACCGATGCGCTGAAGCGATTCGCACGCGGCCTCGACCTTGTGACTTACGAGTTCGAGAGTGTGCCCGTAGACTCTGCGCGATTCCTGAATCGCCGCGTGACGGTGCTGCCTCCTCCCGAAGCGCTCGAAGTCGCACAAGATCGCGTCTCGGAAAAGAGCTTTTTTGAGCGGCTCGGCATTCCTGCTCCTCGTTTCCTAGCCGTCAATACTTGGGACGATTTGAAAAACGCGCTGAACGAGATTGGCCTGCCCGCTGTGTTGAAGACTCGACGCTTCGGCTATGACGGCAAAGGGCAATTCGTTTTGCGAAAGACCGAAGATGTTTCGGTCGCGTGGCAATCGCTATCGGGCGTGCCGCTGATACTTGAAAGCTTCGTTGCGTTCGAGCGCGAGCTGTCAATTCTGGCTGTGCGGAGCCGTCCGGGCGAAACCCGGTTTTACCCTCTGGTCGAGAATCATCATCAGGACGGCATACTGCGACTCTCCCTGTGTCCGGCTCCCGGAGCCAGTTCCGAGTTACAGAGTGAAGCCGAAGATTATGCGAAGCGCGCGCTTGAAGCTTTGAATTATGTGGGCGTTCTTGCGATAGAGTTCTTCCAGCACGAAGGCCATTTGCTTGCTAACGAGATGGCTCCGCGCGTTCACAACTCCGGCCACTGGACGATTGAAGGAGCCGAGACAAGCCAGTTTGAAAATCACCTGCGAGCGATACTCGGACTACCGCTCGGTTCGACCGCGACCGTTGGGCATTCAGCCATGCTGAACATCATCGGCACCATTCCTGACAGTCGGAAAATCTTATCAATGCCCGATACTCACTTGCACTTGTACGGCAAAGCTGCGCGCCCCAACCGCAAGCTCGGGCACATTACCATTCGCGCTCAAAGCGAAGAAGCGCGTGGCGCGCGCCTCGCCGAACTACGAAGCATCACAGAAGAATAAAATTGCGAGAGGGTTTAAGGTGAGAGCCGCAATCGGGCAGCGTTGCCTGCGTCTTACTTTGCAGGTTCGACCGTATCCGAGCGCAAAAACTGATCGAGCAATTCGGCATATTTCGCGCTGCGCTCGGCTATCTCTTCTTCGGTAGCATTCATGTCTTTGCGAGCCTGAAACAGCTCGTCGGCAATTTGAAGGGCGGCCAGTATCGCCACACGCAACGAATCAACGGTCATTGTCGCGCGAGCGATTTCGTTCATTCGACGATCCACGTATTCAGCCAGGTCTTGAATGTAATCGGGCTGGTGATCGCTACGCAGATTATAGGTCTGATTGTAAATGACGACCTTGTAGGGTTGATTCGGATTGTCCATATTCCTCAGTTATCAGTTCTGATCGAATCCGCCTTTATCGCGCTACATCTTATTTCTTAGCCGTCTCTGTCGCTTCGAGTTCGAGCACGGCAATCGCATCAAGCATCGCTTCGACCTTGAGCTTGATCGTATCGCGCTCGTTCAACAATCGCTCGACCTGCAACGCCAGCCGTTCCTTTTCATCGCCGGTCTGGCTCAACTCGCGGCGCAGGCTGAGCACTTCGCGTTCGAGCGCCTCTCTTTCCGAGCGTTCACGCTTGAATTGCTCTATCGTGCGATAGATTTTGTCTTCAAGGTGCGAAAACTTTTCAAGTCCGTATATTCCGCTCATCCCTTTTCCTTAATCATCTAAGTTGAGCGCCGAAGCGACTCTCTAATAACTGCCTGACTCGCCCGTGCATAACAGCGACTTCTTCATCCGTCAGAGTGCGACCTTTGCCGCGATAAGTCACGCGGAATGCCAGCGAGCGCATTCCTTCGGGCACCTCTTTGCCTTTGTACATGTCAAAGACTCGCACTTCAACGATCTCGCTGATGCCAAGCTCACGTATGGCTTTTTCAATGTCGCCCCACATTGCAGTATCGGGCACGAGCGCCGATACATCGCGCGACGAAGCAGGGAGCCTGGGCAGCGCACTGTAGCGCACCTCATCGGCTGGAATTTCCAACAGCTTTTCAAATTCGATCTCGCCGATGTAAACCGGCTGGCGGAACTTGTACAGCGAGGCGATTCGCGGGTGCAGGCGACCATATCGCGCTACTTCCACGCCGTCACGACTGAGCGCCGCCGACTGTCCAGGATGGAGGTATTCTACACTCGCGCGCTCAATTGTAAAGCCCGATATGCTGAGGCTCGAAACCACCGATTCAATTGCGCCCGCCAGATCGTAGAAGTCCACTTGTCGCGCGCCGCGCCAATTATCCGTCGCGACTTCCCCGCTCAATACCAGTGAAAGCAATTCGCGCTCGTTGGGCCGCTTGCTTTCGCTGGCCTTGAAGACGCGGCCAAGCTCGAACAGTTTCACATCCTTCCGTCCCTGATTGAAATTGTGCTGCAAGGATTCGAGCAGCCCTGTCATGAGCGATGAACGCATCTCTGATTGATTCACGTCAATGGGATTGGATAAAACTCCCGCCTGCTTTTCGCTTTGTCTGAAGAGCTGGTCGCGTTCGCCGTTGACGAAGCTGAAAGTGTAAGCTTCGTCGAAACCAAGCGTGGCCAACGTGCGCCGGACATTGCGGCGGCGGTCGTCGCCCGGCAGATAACGACCAAGCCCGCTCCACTCTGGCAGCGTCGTAGCAACAAGGTTATATCCCACGTGTCGCGCCACTTCTTCAACAAGGTCTTCTTCGCGCGAAATGTCCACGCGAAATGATGGAGCCGTAGCGCGCAATTGTTTTTCGCCAGCCGCTAATTCAACTTCGAATCCGAGCGAGCGCAAAATCTCTGCGGCTCTTTCTATTTCGACTTTCAAGCCTGTCAGTTTTTCTACGCGAGCCTCGCGCAACGCGACCGTGTTGCGCGTTATGCGCGACGGGTAAACATCAATCGCTCCCTTGAGCACTGTGCCGCCAGCTATCTCCTGAATAAGTTGCGCAACGCGGTCAGCCGCTCGGACTTGCCCGTCGTGATCTACTCCACGCGCGAACCGATAGCTGGCTTCCGTATCCATTCCCAAAGCGCGGGCGGTAGCGCGAACCGATGCGGAATTGAAATAAGCGCTTTCGATCAGCACATCTGTCGTTTGCTCGTTTATCTCTGTTTCTTCGCCGCCCATCACGCCTGCGATTGCGACCGCATGATCTGCGTCTGCGATAAGCAAGTGATTAGGCGCAAGCTCGCGCTTTGTTCCATCAAGCGTCGTAAGTTGCTCGCCCGCGTGAGGCCGCCGAACGATGATGCGACGATCATGAAGCAGGTTCAAATCGAAGGCGTGAGTCGGCTGTCCCATCTCGAACATCACATAGTTGGTGATGTCTGCGATGTTGTTGACCGAACGTTGTCCGATTGACTCTAATCGTTTAACGAGCCACTCGGGCGACGGGCCTACCTTAACACCGCGAACTATTCGCGCGGCATATCGAGGACACAAATCCGCATCGTGTATCTCAATCGAAGCGACCGACTCAGCAAGCTCATCGCTTTCGTTCAGTGTTATGTTTTGCGGTTTGAGAGCCGTGCCACACACGATTGCCGCTTCGCGCGCAACGCCGAGATGCGAAAGCGCGTCGGGGCGATTTGATGTCAAATCTAAATCGAGGATGTGATCGTCGCCTACCTCTTCGACCCCTTCGACTGCGAGGCCCGCCATAGTCAGCGCTTCACGCAGTTCTACAGGCGAGAGCGTGAGCGCGACGAGTTCATTCAACCAGTTATAACTGATCTTCATTTGATTCGGTTACCCTATGTGATGTTTCATCCAGATCATACAAACTGTTCGAGGAATCGGACATCGTTCTCAAACAGCAATCGTATGTCGTCAATGTCGTACATCCGCGCGGCCATGCGGTCAATGCCCAATCCGAACGCGAATCCCGAATATTCTTCCGGGTCAATGCCGACGGTTTCTAACACGTTCGGATGCACCATGCCGCTTCCGCCAAGCTCTATCCATCCCGTTCCTTTGCACACGCGACACCCATGGCCGCCGCAGACATAGCAACTGAAATCAACTTCGGCTGACGGCTCTGTGAACGGGAAGTATGACGGGCGAAATCGCGTCCGTATATTCGGGCCGTACATGACCTCGACGAACCTCTGCAAAGTGCCTTTCAAATCTGCGAGCGTGATATTGCGATCAACGTTCAGCCCTTCGAGTTGGAAGAACATCGGATTGTGCGTCGCGTCGGGCGTGTCGCGACGAAATACGCGACCCGGCGCAATGATGCGAAGCGGCGGAGGCGTTCGCTGCATCGCGTGAATCTGAATGGTCGAGGTCTGCGACCGCAGCGCGAGGTCTGGCGTGATATAGAACGTATCGGCTGAATCACGCGCGGGATGGCCCGCCGGGATGTTCAGCGCGTCGAAGTTGTAGAAGCTTGTTTCAATCTCGGGGCCGTCTTCGACCGTATAGCCCATCGAAACGAATATATCTTCGATCTTCTGTCGAATTAGCGTGAGCGGATGCAAATGGCCGCGTCGCGGGCGAGTGCCCGGCAGCGTGATGTCAATTCGCTCGCGATCAAGCGCGCGGGCTTCGGCCTCGGCTGCGAAATTTTCACCCAGACGCGCGATTCCCGATTCGACCTCCTGGTTCAGTTGATTGACCTGCTGACCGAACGACGCGCGGTCTTCGGACGCAAGCTGTCCAACGCGCTTCTTTTCGGCTGCGATCAGTCCTGCTTTCCTGCCGAGATACTTATCGCGCAGAGCGTTCAAATCATCCACGCTTTTGACTGCCTTGAGGTCTTCGGAGAATTGTTCTCGCAGTTTGTTTAGATTTTCATCCATAGGAAAACTATAGGTCAGAGGCTAGGAATCTCAAATTTGAAATTTCAAATTTGAGATTCCTAGCCTCTGACCTAT
>DATEKX010000067.1:0-18530 GCA_035277165.1 Blastocatellia bacterium
GATTCGGCTGGAAAGATCAGCAGGCAAGCCTGCTTTCGTTCTCTGCCGATGCTTATGTCAATGAGATGGGCATAACCAGCAACTTCCCGCAGACTGACCAGGAGAATACTTCAAACGGAGTATCGGTCGCGGCATTCGACAATTGCGGCGCAGGCTGCGTAGACCCGGAAGATGCTGACAATGAAGACATCGGCCTTTTCGCGACTTTCATGAGAGGGCTGAGGGCTCCGGCGCGTGGGCCGATCAATGCTCAAGTCAATACGGGAGAATCGTTGTTTGATGCGCTGGGCTGTGACATCTGCCACACGCCTACATTCGTTACAGCGGCTCCGGGGACTTTGATCAACGGCGGCGCTGCCACAGTTCCGGCGGCTCTTGGCAATAAGAGGATTCACCCGTACAGCGACTTCGCCATGCATGATGTGGGAACGGGTGATGGAATAGTGCAGAACGGCGGGCAAGGAACAAGAAATCAGGTCCGCACGGCTGCTTTATGGGGCGTTCGCGCTCGCATACGCTTGATGCATGACGGTGAGAGTCTGACGGTCAACGACGCAATTCTGCGCCACGGCGGTCAAGCTTTGACTATCAGAAACAACTACAACAATCTAAGTAATGCCAGCAAACAGGCTGTCATCGCGTTTGTCTTATCGCTTTGAAACAGGGGCGATAAGAGCCGTCGGTAAGAGGCTCGTCGCGTTAAAATATGGCGAGCCTCTCTTTACATAAGAGAGGATTGCAGAGATGTTGAACAAGAAAAGCACCGCTATTATCTTCTATTTCTTCCTTGCCACATTAATCCTGACAAGCTGCGCGAAGCCGCCCGCACAACCAGTAAAAGAGGCTCCCCCATCAGCTACCGAAGTGCCGCCGCCAGCGCCTCTCCCGACTCGGCCCGAAGATAGTCAAGACCCGGTAAAAGTAGCGGCCATTCCTCCGCCATCGCTTGATGAGGCCCGTGCAACGGTCGCGCGCGTTTATAAAGATGCAGTAAGTATTGATGCGAGTCGTAATTCCGGCTTTACCGTTGGCGATTTTAATGGAGATGGCTCACAAGACATTGCCATTATCGTAAAACCAGTTAAAGAAAAACTCCCTGACATCAATCACGAACTTGCGGGCTGGCTGCTTAGAGACGCAGGGACAGACAGGGCACCGGAACCGGGGATGAAAAGAATTCCCGGCGAACAAAAAACTCGCCCCTCTATCACAGAGCGTGATAAAGAATTGCTTGCGGTTGTTCACGGCTACGGGCAGGAAGGTTGGCGCAACCCCGAAGCTCAGATTTCTTATCTGATTAAGAATGCAGCCGACAGCAATCTCAAGGCGCAGGCAAAAAAGAGCGTATTGCGCGCAAACAAAGGCAAAGAGATTCCGCCGCTGATCGGAGACGTAATCAATGGAACGCTCGATGGAGCATCAGGCTTCGTCTATTACACAGGCTCGTCCTACGGTTGGTATAATCCGCGAGGGTATCAAGCAGAGATCGCCAAGCGTTTTCCGCATTGAATCAGTTTGGCTTTCGTTATGTGGGGTCTTGCTCGGTTGATTTGAAATCAACTATGTCTTTGAAAGGCATCTGCGCATTGCCGAAGTCCGGGCGGTAGTATTCCGAAGCCGAATCGAAATCCTGCATCCAGCCTTCTTCCATGCCGAGCGATTCCATATGTTCGATTGCCGTGAGCCATTCGGTCCAGCGAATCTTGCGCGAGATGAGCGGATAACGTTCAACGCCAACTTTGTTCGTCGGAAAATACTGCGCCATCAAACTCACTGCCACTTTCGGCGACAGTTCTTCGCGTATCCAGCGAAGCGACTCCCGTATGCCCGCGATATCGTTGGGCAACACGAGCAATCGAATAATCAGCCCGCGTTTTAACAATCCGTTCTCGTCATATACAAGAGTGTCGCCCGTCTGCCTGTACATCTCTTTGAGCGCGGCGCGCGAGTGGCGCGTGTATTCGGTTACTTTAGAATATTCGCGACCGGCTTCGTCGTCACTGTATTTGAGGTCGGGCAGATATATGTCAACTATGCCATCAAGCAACCGCAAGACTTCGACCGCGTCGTATGAATTCGTGTTGTAGACGACGGGCAATCTGAGGCCGCGACAGGCTGCAAGGTAGAGCGATTTGGCTAATTGCGATGCGAAGTGAGTGGGCGATACCCAGTTGATGTTATGACAGCCTTGCGCTTCGAGTTCCAGAAACATCTCTGCGAGCCGCTCGAAAGAGACTTCGTTTTTGCGCTGCTCGCGGAATGTCTGACTGATCTGATAGTTCTGGCAATAGACGCAGCGCAGGTTACAAAGTCCGAGAAAAACATTGCCCGCGCCGCCCTTTCCGACAAGCGCAGGCTCTTCGCCAAAGTGCGGCGTGTAGGCCGAAACTATCGGCAGCAGCCCTGAATAGCAAGCGGCGACTTCATCATCCAGACGATTCACGTCGCAATCGCGCGGGCATATACGGCAAACGCGGAGCATTTCCATCAACGCTTCGACGCGCGATTGAAGCTCGCCCGATTCGAGAAGCTTTACATAAGACGGCTCGTGCATAAACTCAAGTCTACAGGCGAACTACACAATCATCAAATCTCGAAAAACACCTTTGGCTTCCGGTCAACCACGGCTGTAACAAAGTCGGTTGACAGGCAAGGTAGGGGCAGGGCTCGTCCCTGCCCGAATCGCCGACAGGCGATGAGCGGTCATGGTCTTACGACCATCCGGGCAGGGACGAGCCCTGCTCCTACCTTTACTTTGCAATAGCCCTGCTGGTCAACAGGACGTGTTGACAGCCCGGCTTTGCAACCTTTAATCTCAGCCAAGGAATCAGGTAATCGAAGGGGCGACACATGAACCGCGTCCGTTTCGAAGGCTTTTCGGCGAGATTGTTTCAATTCTTATCCGAACTTGCCGATAACAACAATAAAGAATGGTTTGACGAGCACCGCAGCCAGTACGAGATTGACGTGCTCGGCACAATAAAATCATTCGTCACAGAGATCGGCCCTGTGCTTCACATGCTCAACGAAGAGTTCGAGACCGAACCGCGTGTTGGGCGAACCATCAGCCGCATCAGCAACGACATGCGCTTTCACAAAAATCGCCCGCCTTATCGCCCGTTCATCTATGTTCTGTTTCCCCGCAGAGGCCAGAAATGGACGACCGAAGCGCTGCTTTATGCCGACATAGCCAGCCACGGCCTATCAATAGGCTTTTATCCGGGCGGGTACAAACAGCCGCGAACCGGGCCTGTACAGCAAGGAATAAAAAAGAACCTCCGCCTGTTTCAAAGGTATCTGGAGGAGCGGCACATAGCCGACACCTACTGGGAGCTTGCCGACACAGAAGGGGATAAATTGAAAAAGTGGCCTTTGCCCAAGACAGCGCGACGGTGGATGAACCTCGACAGTTTCACCGTAGGCGAATACTTTGCGGCAAGCGATCCGGCTCTTTCGCGCCGCCGCTTTTTAGATCGCGCGCAAAAGATACTGCTCGACCTCTACCCGCTATGGCTGTTTGCGACGAGCGAGAATCTGAAAAGCGACCTCGAATTGTACAGCGAAAACGCAGAGTCGCTCGCTCGTCCGCTGACTAAGGCAGTAAGCGGTTCCCAGTAAGCGAGCTTAACGATTTCGCGCTCGTACTATATCAACTCGCGCAATCACAATAACGTCTCAATTCAAACCATCCGTCGTTAGTAGCATTCGACTCATCCCGCTCGTTAAATTGAGTAATAACTGATCCGCGTTGCCTGATGCTTTGATGGCACGGCCATTGCACAACATTATATTGATACTGAGTCGAATTGCGTTCGCAATCAAACGATCAAGGAGTTTGGCAATGAGCGAGAATGATAAAAAATCACATGTTGTAAAAGCGGCGGCTGCAACGGCGCTCGCCGCTTACGGTTTCAAGAAAGGGGGCATTGTCGGCACTACGGTAGGCATTGTCGGCGCGAGTATTACGGCGACCGAGATCGCAGCCGCAGCCGGAGTTTCAATTGTTCCCTCAACACCGCGCGAAGTACGACAGGCTATCGAAGTTATGGCTTCTCCAGAAGAAGCTTACGAGATGTGGTCGCGCTTTGAAGCCTTTCCAACCTTCATGCAAAACGTCATCGAAGTCCGCAAGACGGGCGACCGCACGTGGCATTGGGTAGTCGAAGGGCCGCTCGGTCAGCGCATCGAATGGGATGCCGAGGTCACTGTAAACGAGCCGGGCAAATTCATCGGCTGGCGCTCGACTACAGCCGATGTTGATAACAACGGCGCAGTCCGTTTCGAGCCTACGGAGCACGGCACGCGCGTCTTCGTCTTTATGACTTTCAATCAGCCCGCAGGCCCCATAGGCGCGGTCGTCGCAAAAGTGACAGGCAGCGACCCGCAAAAGATGGTGCGTCAAGACCTGCGCCGATTCAAACAGTTGATAGAAGCGGGCGAAATCGCTCGCGTCGTTCAGCTATGGAAGCCCGAAAAGCAGAGACTAACGGAGGCAATAGCACAATGAAAGCACTCGTCTATCACGGAAAGAACGATGTACGCGTCGAGCGCGTGAACGATCCTGAAATTCTCAACCCGCGCGATGCAATCGTAAAGGTCACGGCTTCGGCCATCTGCGGTTCTGACCTGCATCTCATACACGGATGGGTGCCGACAATGGAAGAGGGCGACATACTGGGCCACGAGTTCATGGGCGAAATCGTCGAGGTCGGTCATCAGGTGAAGAATCTGAAAAAAGGTGATCGAGTAGTCGTGCCTTTCACCATAGCTTGCGGGCGTTGCTACTTCTGCAAGAACGGCTGGCCTACGCAGTGTGATAACTCGAACCCGAATGCAGAGCTTCCAGAGAAATTTTTGGGTCACGGCCCGTCTGCGCTGTTCGGCTATTCGCATATGTATGGCGGCTATCCGGGCGGGCAGGCTGAATATGTCCGAGTGCCGTTTGCCGACTACGGGCCGTTGAAGATTCCCGAAGGCTTGCCTGATGAAAAAGTTTTGTTCTTGAGCGACATTTTTCCTACTGGTTACTTTGCCGCTGAAAACGGGCGGATCAAACAGGGCGACACTGTAGCCGTCTGGGGCTGCGGCCCTGTCGGGCAATTCACAATCGCGTCGGCGTGGTTGCTGGGCGCAAGCCGCGTGATCGCTATTGACGATACCATCGAGCGATTGGACATGGCTCGCAACAGGAACAAAGCCGAAACAATCAACTTTGCCGAGAAGAATGTTCTGGAAACGTTGAACGAGATGACATCGGGGCGCGGCCCTGATGTTTGCATTGATGCAGTAGGCATGGAAGCTAAAGGATCGTTTTACGATAATGTGAAGACAAAGCTATGGATGGAATCGGGCAAGATTCCTGCGCTTCGTGAATGCATCTGGGCATGTCGCAAAGGCGGCACGATTTCGATAGCAGGCGTTTACACATCATTCGTTGACAAGTTCCCGCTCGGCGAAGCGTTTGGCAAAGACCTGACGTTCAGAATGGGTCAATGCAACGTGCATAATTATCTGAAGCCGTTGCTTGGATTGATAGAGCAGGGAAAGATTGATCCGAGCTTCGTCATCACGCATCGTCTTTCGCTCGACGAAACGGCTAAAGGCTACGAGCTTTTTGACGAGAAAAAAGATGGCTGCATAAAGGTGATACTGACGCCTGACAGAAAAGCTGCATAGTGCTGATGATTGCAGGGAGGCTCGCTCGTGAGCCTCCCTGCAAAGTTTTATCTGAACAACAATCGCGCTGCAATCGCCAGCGCCGCCGCTCCGGCAAGCGATGCTGCAATCGGATGCTGCGTTACGATGTTGCTACTCGGAGCTTCTTCCATTCCTTCTCGCGTGCCTCGCGCAGTCCAGTCGCCGCGCTCGCGCTTATCGGCTGGAATCTCGAACAAATTATTGATCTCGCTCGCAGACTTAGGCTCATCCGTAAGTTGCCCGCTCACGCCTGCCTTTGCCATGAACCAATCCGCTAATCCTGGCGCAACTGTGTTGAAAAGTGTAAGCATCTTTCCCGCCGACCCGATCAGCACTTCGCGTTGAGGATTTTCTGCACAAGATATTATTGCCTCCGCGACAGCCTCCGGTTCATAGACGGGGGCCATCGGTTTCGGCGCGAATCCCTCTTTCGTCAGCACGTGATCAAAGAAAGGCGTATTGATCGAGGGCGGGCATACAGTACAGATATTGATTTGGGCAGGTTCACTGGCAAGCTCTGCGCGCAATGATTCGCCCAGCCCGACGATTGCAAACTTTGACGCGCTGTAGATGCTTTGCAGCGGTATTGCGCGTTTGCCTGCGATTGAAGCGACGTTGATGATCGTCCCTTCTCCCTGCGCTCGCATTCTGCGAAGCGCGGCTTGAATGCCATAAACAGTGCCCATGAAGTTCACGTCCATAATTCGGCGTATCTCTTCATCTGTAAGTTTGTCGAACGTGGCAAAGATTGAAATGCCTGCATTGTTGACCCACGTATCTATGCGCCCGAAATAGTTCAAAGCCGCGTCAGCCAACTGCTCGACGTGTTCGCGTTCGGTAACGTCGGTCGGAATGGCATGAGCCACGCCGCCCGCTTCAGCTATTTCGCGGACAATTTCGTTCAACGATTCGGCGTTGCGAGAGCCGAGCACAAGCCGCGCGCCTGCTGCGGCAAACATTCGCGCAGTCGTGCGGCCTATGCCTGATGATGCGCCCGTTATCACTACGATTTGTTCATTTATGCTTCGCGGCATAATACCTCCTTGATCGAAAAACTGAGGGCGCATAATCTGGCAAAGCCAAATTGTGCGCCCTTACTTTATATGCAGATTTTGGACCTGCTTTCGGCTTATCCTACGGCTTCCATTACGCGCTTGCCGTCCCAGATCAGGACATCACCGGCGATTGGCAAATCGGCTGGCTTGATTGATCTCGGAACGTCTTCGAGGAACGCGACAAGCTTGGAGTGAAAAGCTTGAACTGATGGATTAGAGATATAACGCGAGAAAATTTTCTCGAAGTCGCCATCGTACTCAATGACGGCGGCAAAGATTCCGTTGCCCTGACAGACAGTTATCTCTTCGAGTCCATCAATGCCGCGAAGCGCGTCCGAAGGGAAGCTTGCTTTCAACTCATCGAGCAATTGCTGCTCGACTCCCTCTTTGAACCGCGATGTGAAAATGATTTTTCTGGTAGCCATTGTTATCGTTCACCTCTTTTACTTTAATCTGCGCCCACCAGAACCTTTGTCAGTTGCCGGTTAATAAAGCGACCGGCGACTCTTTCATGCTACTTGCAATTCGCCCGCCTTTTGTTTTTCAGCGGTAGGCTTATCACAACCCTTTTCGATTTCCGAGTTGATCTCGCCGCCTACGAGAAAAGCCAGCCCGATCAAATACAACCAGAGCATCAGCGTTATAACTGCGCCGAGGCTTCCGTAGGTTGCGCTGTTGCTCGGGGCTACGCGCAGGTACAAGGAAAAAAGAAACGACCCCACAAGAATTGCCACGACGGCGAAGACAGCGCCGGGCGTTATCCATTTCCATTCCTGCTTCACGTCAGGCCCGAAATAATAAAGTAACTGGATGCCTAGAAACAGAAGCGTCATGCCTATGATGTAGCCAACGATGCTTCCGATGATCGTAAATGCCGTACCGAATCCGAGCAATTCGCTAAGCCAGTCACTCAACTTGTGGCCGAACATTACGAACGCCGCTCCTCCGATGACCAGCAGCGCAAGTGATGCGGTCAGGATGATTGCGACCAGACGCACTTTCCAAAATGAACGTTTCTCTTTCGCTTCATAAGCGACGTTGAGCGTGCCCATCAACGACTCGACTCCGCTTGATGCCGCCCATAGCGTGCCGAGAACGCCGAACGAGAGCAGTCCGCCGCTGCGATGACTTATCACGTCTGCAAGCGTATCTTCGACCAGTTTCATAGCATCTGCGGGCGCAACTTTAGCAAGCGCGCTCAAGATGTTTGCCTGTAGACCGGGAAGAAAGCCGACAAGGCTGGTCAGAAAAATGAGCATCGGAAAGAGCGCAAGCAGAAAATAGTAAGCAAGTTCAGCCGCGCCGCCAAAGACATTATCTTCGTTCGCCTCTTTCCACACGCGCAAAGTCAGTTGTTTGAGTGTAAGCCCTCCGAACATCTTGAAGCCCATAACTCGTGCCTTCGTTCTTTATGAATCCACAAAACGGCCTGTTCGGTTTCATCGCAAAACCGATGCCACAAGCGTAGCAAAACTCATTGCGCCAGGAAACTTCAAACCGGTTGAGATTGACATTGTCGGTCTTGCCGGATTCAATTAACGCTCAAGGATGATTATGGATAAAGATGAAAACATCCAGTCGCACGAAAAGCGCCGGTCGCAGGTCTATGCAAAAGCCGACGACATAATGGTTCGGATTCTTGACATCCCTGAAGCAGGTTACGAATGCGTGATGGTCAACAGTTCATGGAGAGACAAGGGCCTGCTCGAAGGCGACATCATTTTGTTTGCCGAAAGCAGCAACCCGGTATCCGGTGACATAGTTTTGATCGAGGAAGAAGGTCGAACGCGGCTCGGTCTGGCATCAAGCTACGGGTTTTTAGAAACATCGCTTGGGCGTCGCCCGCTGGAAGCCGCAGAGCGCATAATCGGCGTGGGCGTCGCGCTCGCCAGAAAACTTTGAAGAGTTTCAGTTATGCAGATACAAAAAATTTTCATTCTGTTTGCGCTCTTTGCCGGGTTGATGATGGATTCATTTCTCGCTTACAACCCGCCTGCCCGCGCAGAATCCGAAACGAATCATTTGCCTGACATCAGCGGGCTGGCCTGGATTGAACAGGATACTTTTCTGGCTGTTCACGACGCCAAAAACCCGGAAGAAAATAATCGCCCGCGCGTCAGCATACTTTCGCTCCCTCGAACGCCGGAAGGCATACAGTGGAAACCGCTTGAGATTGACTGGCCGCCTCCCTTGAAAGAGAGCAGCGACCTGGAAAGCATTGCGCGCATTCCCGGAACATCGCTGTTTCTGTTGGTCGAGAGCGGCGAAAGCATTTACAACGGCCAGCGATTCGGTCGCATTTTCCTGATCGAACTCAAAGATGAAAAACCGATAATTCGATCATTCACCCAGTTGCCGACCACAACCAAAAACATCGAAGGCAGCGCAGTATTCAGATCGGGTGATCGGCTCACGTTCGTGTGCGCCGAACGAGGTGATCACCAGATCGGCACGAAATTGTTTTGGGCGGACTTGAAGCTTGAACCGTTCGAGTTAGGAAAATTTAAGCAGACGTATTTCAAGCCGGGTAATTTTACAGGCAAAAACAAACGGCCCGTAAGCGCAATTGAAATAGACAAACAGGGGCAGATGTACATCGCGTCGGCTTATGATTCTGACGACGACAATGGGCCGTTTACAAGTGTGATCTGGCGAGCCGGGCGCATTAGTGCCGATCGAACCGGCAAGTTCAGGCTTAATCTTTTGAGCAGGCCCGTAGAACTGGCGAGGCTTGACGGTTTGAAGGTCGAGAGCCTTGCAATCCGCTGGCGAGAGCAAGCAGCACAGGAATTATTTGCCGGGACGGATGATGAAAACTACGGCGGCGCTATTCGATTAATTCCAGATCAGAAGTAAGCTGTTGAACATAGAAAGCTCAATGTTTCCGTAGCTCCGTATGCATACCCAGAGGCTTTACGAGTCGATTTACTCTCATTTCAAAAACGTCGTTTGGCTTTGCATATGGAGCTTCTTAAACAGCTTCAGAGTAGATTTGTGACAGTTGAAATCACAGTTTGTTATTCATGTAACATACTTAACCCACCACTATGAAGATAATGCCCGCAGCATAACGAGACTTTGATCACCGAGCGAACCTTTCGCTGGTTGTTGTAATTCGAAGTTCGTTTGCCGCATGCATATCAATCTTTTCGAGCAAGGGGTTGGGTAGCTGAGACTTTTACGAATAAATGGGATCGTAAACGTGTGTGTGTGCATTTCCCCATACAATAATTAGGACGCGGGCTTATTGTAGGAGGCAGTCTTTCGGGGTTTGAGATCAGGCCGCTAAGTTCGCTTTCACTGCAAGAGATCGAAATTTCTGACGCGCAGGCCAGTCTGCCAAAGTCTGGTAGTCGCGTATAGGGTCTCTTTTGTCATGCCCACGTTGTGAGCTTGCCTGCTTTCAAGCCGAACACTTCGGACTGCTAATCTGCCAAGCCGCCCAGTAGAAAGGAGTCCCGCCATGAGCGCTACAAAGCAGTCGAAAGTTCTAGTCCTGCTGCTGTTCGCCGCCAGTGTCGCGTTTTTGAGCATCCCCGCGCTCGCGCAACTGGCAGACATTACCAGAACGCCAAACTCTGCCGATCAGGGCATCTGCAAATCTTTCACAGATCAGGTCGGTGCCGGTAGAGGCAATCTTTCCACACTAAATTCGTCGCTGTTCCTCATTAATCGCGACCCGTTCCGTTCGATACGCCGAGGCCGTCAGGTCTTTCATCGCAAGTTCGCCCGGTCGCAAGGGCAAGGGCCAATGGTTCAGGACGGCGAAGGGCCGCAGCTTGACGATATTCACAAGAATGCAGGTCTGGGCGCAGGCTTAGGTGATAGCTGCGCCATCTGTCACGCGCGCCCCAGAGGTTCAGCCGGTTTCGGCAGCGACGTGGCAACCAGACCCGACAGCCGCGATGCCCCGCACCTGTTCGGGCTGGGATTGAAAGAGATGCTCGCCGATGAGATCACCACAGACCTCAGAGGCATTAGAAAGCAGGCCATCCTCCAAGCCCAGCAAACCAATCAGATCGTGACAAAGCCTCTCAACAGCAAAGGGATCAACTACGGCCAGATAACGGCGACTCCCAACGGCAGTGTTAATTACTCGCAGGTTCAGGGAGTGGATGTGCCCAGTCTTCGCATTCGCCCCTTCTTCCTTCACGGGGCGACGATCTCTATCCGAGAGTTCGTTAACGGCGCTTTCCAGAATGAGATGGGTCTTCAGGCAGTAGACCCTGACACGACTGCTGCTGCTGCAGGGGCAACGGTAACCACGCCTTCCGGCATGGTGCTCAACGGCTCGCAGGATACTATCGAAAAGCCGCCGACCGACAACCCCAACGCAGACCCGGACGGCGACGGTGTAGCAAATGAAATCCCGCTCAGCATTGTGGATTTCATGGAGCATTACCTGCTCAATTATTTCGCGGCTGGTACTTACCAGCCGGACATCACGGCCAATGACGGGCGCGCGCTCTTCATCAGCATCGGCTGCGCGCAATGCCACGTCCCAGACCTTCAAATCAACCGTGACCGGCGCGTAGCATCGTTTGAAACCAAGTATGACCCGACCAATGGCAACCCCTTCAATCATCTGTTTGGGACTCACACGGCGCTGTTCAACGTGATACAGGACCCGCCGTTCCCACCGCTCAAGAAACCAAAACTTCAGCCTTTCCTTGTGAAAGACATCTACACGGACTTCAAGAGACACGATCTCGGCCCGAACTTCCACGAGATAAATTATGACGGCTCGGTCAGAACAGAGTTCCTGACAATGGCGCTGCATGGCGTGGGAACCACCGCGCCATACGGCCACGACGGGCGCAGTCAGAATCTTATAGAAGTAATACTGAGGCACGGCAAAGAGGCTCAGGATTCCAGAGACAAATTCATTGATCTTTCGCTGACGCTCAGAAACAAGGTGCTCACCTTTCTCAGCTCACTGGTCCTGTTCCCGCCCGATGATACCGCGTCAACCTTGAACGGCATCAACCCGAACTGTAACACCATTGACCAGACTCGCTGTCAGGCATTCACGCCTCCCTTTGGCACTGTCAGTTTCCCACAATGCGGGCACGGAGGCTTTAAGCTATCGGCGTTGTTCAATAACCCGAACGACGCTGAGTAATTCAACTTCACGAATTGCGGGCGAATGAGCTAATCGCTTTGTTCGCCCGCAATCCGTCCTTCGCAGCGCATCGCGTAGAATAGAGAGGATTTTATGAAAGTAATAATTATAGCTTTAGCGGTAATAAGCCTGATTGTGGGCGGCTGCACAAAGCCTGCGGAAAGTATCCCGGCAACCGAACCTTCCAAGACCGCTCAACAGCCGGTCAGTTCGGCCAGCGCGGATTCGCACTCTCTGACTACAGCCTTCCGCAATCTGGCAGCGATCAAGACATACAAAGCTAAGATGGTATCGGATCGCAGGCAGGAAGGCACGATTCAAACCAGTGTGAGCGCAGTGTTGCCTGACCGTTTTCACCTCATCAACAGCGCTATCGAACTCAAGGTGATAGGTGATGAAGCGTTCAGGAAGTTTCCCGATGGCCGGTGGCAAAAGCTACCGAAAATTTCTGATGCGACGAATCTCATAGACCCTGCCCGGCTTGAGCAGTACATAAGCTCGGCAACCGAAGTCAAACTTATTGGCAGTGAAGACTTGAACGGGCTGTCGCAAATCTACGAGGCGCGCTTCGATCACATCCCTGCGAGCAGAACTTCACACGGCCAGATTCAGCCTTATGTGGCCAGAGTGTGGGTAGGCCAATCCGATGGCTTGCCGCGTAAGTTTGAAGGCGAGGAAGTGGTTTCGCAGGTTAAGACGGCGATCTTTTATTATGACTACAACGATACGGGCATAACGATCAAGCCGCCCGCGAATTGATCCGGGCGGCATCAGTCGAAGCGATACGGGCATCAATCGCCCGTGGCAGCATATTCCTTCCGGGCAAAGAGGCTCCCATCATTTTCCTGCCCTGACCCGTTTTCTATATAAGCTTTAAGAGCGCCCCGCTGGATCGTGAGCCGCCCCTTCCGTGTGTAATTGACCAGTCCTCGCCCGCGCAATTTGCCGAGCGCCGTCGAAACTATTTCCCTTCGCGCCAGAACGATCTGAGACAGCTCTTCCTGGCTTATGAAATGAGCCAGTTCCGTACCCGTCTGAGTTTGCTGACCGAATTCATCAGCCAGTCTTAACAGAAGCTTTGCGAGGCGTTCAGGGACAGTGTCGAATGAAACCTCCCGGATCAAATTATAAGATCTCGCCATCTGCGTAAAGAAGGTTTTAAGGAAATCGCGCAGAGCTTCCGTGTGTTCGCGCGCGATTGCCAGCAGGTCATCCACATTTAGTTCTATGATCTCGCTCGGCTCCATGGTAACGGCCATCTCTTCGCGATACCTGCTGCACAGGCACAACTCTCCAAAGGTTTCATCCTGCCCGCGCACGTCAAGGATGATCTCCTTACCCATCACCGAAATCGCGTTGAGCTTTACCAGACCGCCGCGCAAAAAGTACAATCCGTGCGCTTCATCGCCTATGTTATAGATTATCTGAGAGCGCCCGAAGAATTTGGATTGACGGTGTTTCAGCTTTTCGCACAATGAACGGTTGAATTCGCTGAAAGAAGATTGCCCGTTGAGTAACGTTAAACTTCTCACGCCACTACTCCACGATGTGAAGACATCAGGCCGCCACATCCGCATAGAATTTATTCACAGCGTCCGACTGAGGAAAGCTAAAGGAACAAGGGACAATCTGGTTCCGAAGTTTTTTTATACACTCGTGCAGCCGAAGTATATCATTCACTCCGGCGATCCAACAATCAGAGCCGGAACAGTCGCTTTCAAGCAGGCCAGCACACTCAACAGAGGGGCGAGGTCGCATGAAGCGACGCTTATCTCGGATATTATTCTTTTGAATTTTACTTATTCTGCGCGGATTGGTATTGTGGAATATACAAAAGCAGTCTGATTAACGCGTGAGAATTAATCGGCAGTCTTGCTACTTGAAGGGTCTTCGATGAACATCCTAATTCGCGCTTATCGTTCTTCGCTTGGGAAAAAATACGTCATGGCTGTCACAGGGCTTGCGCTGTTTTTGTTCGTGATAGCTCACATGGCAGGCAATCTTCAGATCTATCTCGGACGCGATTCGATCAACACATACGCAGAGTTTTTGAAAGCCAAGCCCGGCCTGCTCTGGTCTGCGCGCATAGCCTTGCTTGCCTTAGCCATCCTGCACATCACGGCGGCTTTGCAACTCGTCTCGGAAAACAAAGACGCTCGCCCCGTGAAATATGCGGAGGGCAAACCGACAGGCGCAAGCTTTGCCTCGCGCACAATATTCGTCAGCGGACTGGTCGTATTCGCTTTCATCATTTATCACCTGATGCATTTCACGTTTGGCGTGACCAATCCCAATTTCATGTCGTTCAAAGACCCATCAGACCCGCTCGGTCGCCACGATGTTTATCAGATGATGATCACGGGTTTTTCAGACCCCCTGGTTTCGGCCTTTTACATCATCTCGATGGCGTTGCTGTGCCTGCATCTGAGTCACGGCGTATCGAGCATGTTTCAATCCTTAGGCATCCGCAACAAAAGCAATCTTCGCGCAATTCATATGGCCGCGCGTTTGGCCGCAATCGTGATCTTCATCGGCAACGTTTCCATACCAGTCGCCGTTATGGCGAAATGGGTAAAATGAAATGACAACTACGCTCGACATCAAATCTACATCTGCCACACTTGATGGGCGAATTCCTGCGGGGCCTGTAGCCGATAAGTGGAGCAAGCACAAACACGAAATCAAGCTGGTCAACCCGGCCAACAAGCGGAAATATACCGTTATCGTCGTAGGCTCAGGGCTTGCGGGCGCGTCTGCTGCGGCGACGCTTTCCGAGCTTGGCTATAACGTCAAATGCTTCTGCTATCAGGACAGCCCGCGCCGCGCGCATTCAATCGCCGCGCAGGGCGGAATCAACGCCGCAAAGAATTATCGCAACGACGGCGACAGCGTCTACCGGCTCTTTTACGACACGATCAAGGGAGGCGATTTTCGCGCGCGCGAGGCAAACGTTTATCGCCTCGCCGAAGTCAGCGTCAACATCATTGATCAGTGCGTAGCTCAGGGCGTGCCGTTCGCGCGCGAGTACAGCGGACTACTTGCAAATCGCTCGTTCGGCGGAGCGCAGGTCTCGCGCACGTTTTATGCGCGTGGACAGACCGGCCAGCAGCTTTTGCTCGGCGCGTATCAAGCCTTGTCAAAACAGATCGCAGCGGGCGGCGTAACGATGTATCCGCGCACGGAGATGCTCGACCTTGTGCTGATAGACGGCCACGCGAAAGGCATAGTCGTCCGTGACATGGTTACAGGACAAATAAGCTCGCATGCGGGCGATGCAGTGGTGCTTGCAACGGGCGGATACGGCAACGTCTTCTATCTTTCGACGAATGCGAAGGGCTGCAACGTCACGGCGATCTATCGCGCATACAAACGCGGCGCGCTTATGGCAAATCCATGCTACACGCAGATTCACCCGACCTGCATACCCGTAAGCGGCGATCATCAATCGAAGCTCACGTTGATGAGCGAATCCTTGCGCAATGACGGGCGCGTGTGGGCTCCGAAGCGACAAGGCGACAACCGTCCGCCTCAAGACATTCCAGAAGACGAGCGCGATTACTACCTTGAGCGCAAGTATCCGAGTTTCGGCAACCTCGCGCCGCGCGACATCTCTTCTCGCGCGGCGAAAGAAGTCTGCGACGACGGGCGCGGCGTCGGGCCGGGCGGGCGCGGCGTTTATCTCGATTTCGCTGATTCGATAAAGCGATTGGGCGAGCCGACTATTCGCGAGCGTTACGGCAACCTGTTTGAGATGTACGAGCGCATCACGGGCGAAGACGCTTACAAACAGCCGATGCGCATCTATCCTGCGATTCACTACACGATGGGCGGGCTGTGGGTTGACTACAACTTGATGAGCAATATGCCGGGTTTGTTTGTGGTCGGCGAAGCGAACTTTTCAGATCACGGCGCGAATCGTCTCGGAGCAAGCGCATTGATGCAGGGATTGGCCGACGGTTACTTTGTTCTGCCTTATACAATCGGCAATTACTTTGCATCGGCTAAACAACCTAAACCGTCCGAGAGCAATCCCGAATTCCGTTCGGTCGAGCAGGGGGTGCAGGAACTCACCCATAAGCTGCTCTCGATTCGCGGCAATAAAACGGTGACGGAATTTCATCGCCAGCTTGGTCGCATAATGTGGGAAAAGTGCGGCATGGCTCGAAACGAAGCCGGTTTGAACGAAGCGCTCGAAGAGATTCCGGCGCTGCGCGAAGAGTTCTGGCAGAACGTCAACGTCCTGGGCGAGAACAACGGATTGAATCAATCGCTTGAATACGCAGGTCGCGTAGCAGATTTTCTGGAGTTCGGGGAATTGCTCTGCTATGACGCGCTGCATCGCCGGGAATCCTGCGGCGGTCATTTCCGCGAAGAGTATCAGACCGAAGACGGCGAAGCGTTGCGCGACGACGAGAATTTTTCATACGTCGCCGCGTGGGAATATCAAGGAACGGATCAGCGTCCAGTCCTGCACAAAGAGCCTCTCGTGTATGAAGAGGTTCATATGTCTACGAGGAGCTATAAGTAATGAACCTGACGTTGCGTGTCTGGCGGCAAAAGGATGCTTCTGCGTCCGGCCAGTTCGTCGAATATCGTGCGACAGACATTTCACCCGATATGTCGTTTCTTGAGATGCTCGATGTGGTCAACGAAGGGCTGATCAAGCAGGGCCACGAACCCATAGCATTCGATCACGATTGCCGCGAAGGCATCTGCGGCACTTGCGGAATGATCATCAACGGCACAGCGCACGGGCCGCTCGGGGCTACGACGACATGCCAGTTGCACATGCGTCATTTCAAAGACGGCGACCACATCACGATTGAGCCGTGGCGCGCGAGCGCTTTTCCTGTCCTCAAAGACCTCGTCGTTGATCGCAGCGCGTTTGATCGTGTTATTCAAGCCGGAGGGTTTATATCGGTCGCAACAGGCGGCACGCCCGACGGAAACACGATCCCGATACCCAAGCCTGACGCTGACCGAGCTATGGATGCAGCCGCATGTATAGGTTGCGGCGCGTGCGTCGCCGCCTGCAAAAACGCTTCGGCAATGTTGTTTGTCGCCGCAAAGGTTTCGCACCTCAACACACTGCCGCAGGGCAAAGTCGAGCGCGACCGCCGCGTGGTCAGCATGGTCAAAGCTATGGATGATGAAGGCTTCGGCAACTGCACAGTGATGGGGTCGTGCGAGGCGGTCTGCCCGAAAGAAATATCTCTGGATTTCATCTCGCAGATGAATCGCGAATACTTGAAAGCTTTCTTGCGCGGCAAATAGACGTGGACGATCATTAAAGGGTAAAGGGGATACTAAAATGGAAAAAAGAACAGACGACCGCGACGCTAAGAAGTCAATTGATGAGGCGACCGACGACCCGCGCGAAGCTAATAAAAGCAACGAAGGCGAACAAGCCGCAGAGCTGCAAGTGGGCGAAGAAGGCGAGCGCGACGACCCGAATCGTTTCGAGCCGGATTCGAAAGAAGCCGAGACCAAACACGTCACCCATATCGAAAGCAAAGATATTGCACAGGAACCATAATCGGGGAAATGATGAAAGATGAATTATGAATGATAAATTACGAACGATTCGTTTGCAGTTCCGCGTTCATAATTCATCTTTCATCATTTCTCCCGTGCCCTCTCCGGTTTTGTAATGTTCTATCCTGAAACATAGCCTTGCCTGACATGACACAGCCTGAGACATAGGCAACCCCCAGCCTTATGACGTAATAAAAATAACTGTATAGAAAGCCTCTGTTTGCTTGAAAACGCCATTAAGGAACAGGGGTTGCTCTTTGCCGCGTCATCCTGTTTGAAAAGGACGCTTCAGCAGGACCCACTTCAAGATCAAGAGTAGAGACAACACCACAGAATGAACTCTCTTGCAGACGAGAGCTCCCCGGAGTCTGTCTGCGATTAACCAACTATCGGTTCTTTCGCTAGAGAGTAATCACAGGCGCCAGCTCATCCCGCGCATTACTATTCGTGTCTTTAGTCGAACAACCGATACGCTACCGCGAAGCAACCCGTTGCCTTGCTGTAATCACAGGTGTAACTGGTTGTTTTGCGCTTACCGACAAGGAGTGAGGAAATGAATTCCAGCAACCCCATTCGATTTCGCCGAATGGTGGTCGTAACGCTCAGCATCGCAGCGATGGTCTTTTTTGCCAACGCCCGTCCGGCGGCGGCGCAGAACTGTACCCCTAGTAACACCAAAACTGCGAATGTTGTTGCGCTCGATCAACCGTTCTTCTGGAACCGCCTCGGAGCGGTCCAGCCGCAGGGGATGATATTCGCCTTGAAAGGAGACGTGATCAACAAGAGTGGCAATCCCAATGATCCGTTGACAGCAGGCAATGTCATGCTCAAGGAGACGAAACGGCCTCGCCCTCTCGTGTTGCGAATGAACGTCGGCGATTGCCTGACAATCAACTTTACCAATCTCTTGAACCCGGTAAAAGTGGACGAGGAACAACCCGCCACGCGATATGCTTCCGTCCGGGCATTGGGCATGCAGTTGGTTGGTAATATAAACAGGGACGGCTCGTTCGTAGGCCAGAACCCCAGCAGTCTGGTCGCTCCGAGCGGTATTTTCAACTACACGCTTTATGCCGAGCGCGAAGGCCCGCACATGATGTACAGCGCGGGCACAACCACGG
>DATEKX010000068.1:0-9572 GCA_035277165.1 Blastocatellia bacterium
CAGCAATACGACGCGCACGCTTTCGTCGCGCGCGCTCACGCGAAGCGCGTCTTTCACTTCGCTGACTATTTCGCCGTCCAGAGCGTTGCGCTTATCCGGGCGGTTGAGCGTTATGCGAGCAATTGATTGCTCTGTTGAGTAGAGAATCTTTTGATAATCAGTCATCCGTCCGGCCTCTAATATTCCGAGAAGAAGCCTGCTTCACACGACGCCGCGTTCCTGCGCAAGCCCACGCATTCGGAGCAGCGTCGAGTTGTTCGGGCGGCTCTTACCATTGAGCCAGCGATCAACTGTCGAACGGCTAAGGCCGAGCGCCAGCGCAAGCTCTACCCTGTTGTTGTGAAAAAGCTCAAGCAGCTTGGGCAGTAATTCTTCCGCGCCTTGATCGGATAGATCCGGCTTGGGCTCGAAAGAGTCTGCGTATGCATCCGCTTTTGTCGCTCCTGATTCCAGTGCTTCGTTTTCGGCTTGCGGTTCTTTAGCTTTGGTAGTTGCTTCGCTTGTATTACTCATTATGATTCCTCGAATCATCTTTCAAAATAGCTCTACAAGCGCCACATCCAGCTTACCAAATCGCTGCGAAAGCAAGCAAGCAAGCCCGATTGCAATGACTGGAACAATGATTGCCATATAAAATCGAACCAGCTATTGGGTCGGGGTAAAGTTATGAGCACTAAGGCAGAAGCCGCCAGACGAGAGGATCTCAGAGAGCAGGGAAAGGATACAGACAGTATCGAAATATTACTGAGTCAGGCTCGTAAAAAACTAGAAAGAGCAGCAGCATTGCAAAACAAGAAAAAGATTCTCCTCGTAGACGACAACGCTTATATACGCGATGTGTTGAGCAGACTACTCGAACTACAAAACTTCAAGGTTGTCACAGCCGAAGATGGTCGCTCTGGCATCGAAGCAAGCGAAGACATGTTGCCAGACCTTATAATCACCGATATCGAAATGCCGAGGCTTGACGGTGTTGGAATGATAAAGGCTCTGCGCAGTCAGTCAAAGTTCAACCTGATTCCGATACTGGCAATCACCGCGTATGGTCACTGGGCCGAAGCGCGCGCGATAGAGGCGGGCGCTGACCGCGCTATGGTTAAACCTATAGAACCGGATATGCTGTTTGAATGCATAGAGCAGTTATTGAACGCTCCGCATCATTAGACTGACCGATTGGGTTAAAACTTTCCGAGCAGAATCAGAACTCCGATTATGATGAACGCAACTGCGGCGGCGCGCTTGATCCATTCGAGGGGCACATATTGACTGAGCACTCCCCCAACTAAAACTCCAATTGCCGACACACAGGTTAGCGCAATTGATGCGCCGATGAAGACTGCCCAGGGCCTCTTTGTCTGCGCGGCCATCGTCATGGCGGCAAGCTGAGTCTTGTCTCCCATCTCAGCCAGAAAGATTATGCCGAACGTCGTCACTATCACACGCCAGTCCATTCGCATTCCCCCGAAATAAACGATGAATGATGAATCAGGAGAAAAGCTGTTCATCGTTCATCGTTCATCGTTTATTTCAATTTCCATCCTGAGCAGCGCCGAGCTATAGGTCTTGCCCTGCGCGTCAGTTTTAAGCGAAAGCGTGCCGCCGCCGTCAAGGCTCTGGTGCAACAGAAAATTCAGCGCGCCGAGATTCGGTATCTCGAATCGCTCGACCTCTCCGAAGCAGATTCCTTTGAAGTGTTCTTTCACACGCTCTGCTGTCACTTGCTCGACCAGTATCGAGTAATGCTCAGGTTTGTAGGCGATCAATCCGACATTGGCCGTATCGCCTTTATCGCCTGAGCGAGCGTGGGCTATTTCTACAAGTTTAACTTTTGCCATTTCGATTAAGCCTCGGTCACGGAAATCTCAGGACGGACTTCGCTCTTAGGAATGAGCGCGGGCCAGTAAGCGATGATCTCTTCAACCTTCGCTCGTCCGCCCGCAAATCCCGTAACAGTCGGCGGGCCGTTCAACACGAGCGGCGCAATTTCTCGCGTGAACCGCTCGACCGCCTGTTTATCGTTCGACCGCACGCCTATGCGGAAAGTCACTTCTGCAAGATCCGGCGACGGCTCTCCCGAAAGCGGGCCGTGACACGCGTCAACGCCGACGAACTCCGTCAACACGGAATCGAATTTCAAGCCGAGCCGCTCAAGTCGCTCTCTCAACACGCGGTCGGCAGCTTGAGCTTTTTTGTATGCGTCAGGCCACGCATAGACGAGCGAGCCTACGGCTTTCCATCCTGCGCTGTAGCTGATGCTCACTTTGTAGAGATCAGTAGCGGGACGGCCTTTGATCCCGGAAAAACGGACGCAGTTTTCGCCCTTCTGCTCAAGCTGAATAGTCGTAAAGTCCGCAACGCAATCCGGCGTGATGTATTCGCGAGGGTCGCCCATCTCGTAAACGAGTTGTTCTTTGATAGAAGCGACAGTGATGCGCCCGCCGGTTCCACTATGCTTGGTGATGACGAACGAGCCATCCGGGTGAGCTTCGATTATCGGGTAGCCGATGTCTGCGACATTCGGAATCGTCTGCCAGTCAACCAAACAGTTGCCGCCCGTGCATTGCGCGCCGCACTCGACTGTGTGGCCCGCGATAGTTCCTGCCGAAAGCAAGTCCCAGGCATCCGCAGCCCATCCGAATTCGTGAATCATCGGCCCAAGCGAAAGGCCCGTGTCGGTCACGCGACCACAGATAATTATCTGCCCGCCTTCGCTCAGACACTCGGCTACGGGACGACCGCCGAAGTAAACATTAGCGCGTTGAACGAGCGGGCGAACAGTTGAAAGCGGCTCGCCCGTGTCGAGATTCTTTAATTCGACGCCGCGCGAAATGAAATCATCCAGGCGATGAAGGATGTCGTCGCCTCCAACGATTCCTATCTTGATTTTGCCGCCGAAGCCTGCGCGCCGCGCGACTTCGATGACCGCATCGCGGCAGGCTTCCGGGTTCACGCCGCCCGCGTTAGCGACTACTTTAATGTTGCGCTCAACAAGGTCGGGCAGTATCTGTTCGATCATCGCAACGAAGTCGCGCGCGTAGCCCTGGCGCGGGTCGCGCGCGCGCTGCTTCTGCATGATGGACATTGTGAGTTCGGCCAGGTAATCAAGCCCCAGATAATCAATCGGCCCACGGCGCACCTGTTCGATTGGGGCTTCGAGCGAGTCTCCCCAGAAGCCCTGCCCATTAGCTATTCTTATTGTTTTCATGAAACTTCGAGTCCGATCTTTAATGTATTTTGCGAACTAGGGTTTCGGCGCTGGCGGCGGCAGGTCTTTAGCTTCGACTGTTGACTGAAATCCATTGCGGCCATGAGAGCCGTCGCAGAACGGCTTGTTTGCCGAATACCCGCAGCGACAAAGCGAGATCACCGTGCGGCCCGCAAGGCCGAAACTGTTTCCGGCTGCGTCCTTAATCACGATGTTGTCGCCGGTTATGCGAAGCGGGCCGTTGTTGATGCAATTTATTGCCGTATCATTTGTATCACTCATCAATCTTCTCCTCTGAATGAATTCTTGACCAGTCATTGTATCGCACGCGCAGCCCGCATAGAAAGCGAATCAAAGATAAACGGCGCTGTTGAGATTATCCGTGTTTATCTTTAATATTGCCGCGCTTCTTTTGATGCGAGGCAAAGCTGTGACTCAAGCAAAACAGGAAGGGCTGATACGCGGAATACGTCGCTGGGATCTGGTGGCTATTGCCATCAACGGCATCATAGGCGCAGGCATCTTTGGCTTGCCATCGAAGGTCTACGCGCTGACAGGCGCTTATAGTCTTCCGGCATTCATAGTCTGCGCGGTGGTCGTCATCTTGATAATCCTCTGCTTTGCGGAAGTGAGCAGCAGGTTCAGCGAGACCGGCGGGCCGTACCTCTACGCGCGCGAGGCGTTCGGTTCAACTGTCGGATTTGAAGTTGGCTGGTTGATGTGGCTCGCCCGTCTCACGGCATTCGCCGCCAATTGCAATCTGCTCGTTGATTACCTGGGTTATTTCTGGCCGCAGGCAACGGCTGTGTACTGGCGCGAAGCGATCATTATCGTCGTTGTCGCTTTGCTCACGGCAGTCAACATCATCGGCGTGCGAGACACCGCACGCCTCAGCAACATCTTTACAATAGGCAAACTGATACCGATGATTTTTTTCATCGCGACAGGGTTCTTCTTTCTCAACACTGAAAATTATTCTTTTGCAGACCGCCCGACCTACAGCGCTTTTTCGTCGTCGGTACTGATGTTGATTTACGCGTTCACAGGTTTCGAGATGGCAGTCATTCCCGCAGGCGAGATTCGAGACCCGCAACGTAACCTGCCGCTTGCGATACTGACGGCCATCGGCGTAGTCACACTGCTTTACATTTCAATTCAGATTGTGTGCATAGGAACCCTGCCCGGACTTGCCACGTCGCAAAGACCGCTCGCCGATGCAAGCAATCTCTTTCTTGGCAGAGTGGGCGGCGCAATCATATCAGCCGGAGTGATAGTTTCAATTATAGGCAATCTGAACGTGCTGATACTTGCAGGCTCGCGGCTGCCTTTCGCGATGTCTGAAGGAGGCGATCTTCCGCGCGTTTTTTCTGTCACGCATAATCGCTTTCGCACGCCACACGTTGCGATACTGGTTACGACTGCTGTCATGCTGGCGCTCACGCTCTGGAGCACGTTTTCCAAGCAGGTGAGCTTGAGCGTAATAGCGCGACTGTTGTCTTACAGCGTAACCTGCGCGGCACTGCTCGTATTTCGACGTAACAGAAACGTGCGGCCTGCGATGTTCAAAACGCCTGCGGGCGTGGCCGTGTCAGTAATAGCTCTTGCCTTAGCCGCTTGGCTGTTGTCGAACAGCACATGGCTTGACGCGCGCGATTCAGCAATAGCGGCAGCCATAGGATTGTTGATCTACTTAGGTTACAGGTTAAGCCAAAAATCTTAGAGCGTGTTTTGAAATGAGGCAGCGATTTGATACCAGCCCGCGTGATTTGATAGCAGCCCGCGTGATTTGATACCAGCCCGCGTAGCGGGCTAAAGCATAAAGCCCACATCGCCAGATGTGGGATAACATAAGACCAAAGCATTAAGCCCGCCTAGCGGGCGACAGACATCATTACCTGATACTCTATCGCCCGTATACCCATATCTGGCGATATGGGCTACAGTCTGACACCCGCTTCGCGGGTTGAATTCCCGCATTTCAAAACGCGCTCTTAAAGCCAGTTCGGCCATAATCATTTGCTGTTCGCATCCGTAAGCAGAGGCTTGACGTTCCGCTCGAACTCTTCGGGGACGAGTATGCCGAGTATGCGACCGCGAACCTTTCCGTTTCGATCAATTACGATTGTTGTAGGCAGCACGGAGGTCGCGTAATACGCGTCGGAGACTTCGTCCGTGCCGAACAGTATGGGATAGTTGATCTTTAATTTCCGCGCAACGCCTCTCACATCTTTTCGGCTCATCGGCGGGCAAGTGATGCCGACGATTTGCAGTCCTTGTGATTCATATTCTTTTTGCAGCTTCACCAGATCAGGCATCTCTACCAGGCACGGCGCGCACCACGTCGCCCAAAAATTAATGAGCAACACTTTGCCTTTGTAATCGCTCAGTCTCACAGTGCGACCTTGCAGGTCTTTCAACGCAAACGCGGGCGCTGACTGATTTGACGGCGTGTGACTGACAGCGATTATGGGTTGAACAGCTAACAACAGAGCGAGAAAAATAGATCGCGTCATTATTATTTCCTCAGTACAGCAGTTTGATGCCGACGAGAAGATTCCTGTCGGTGCGCAGAGCAAGCGGCCCTGCGTTGCGCGCGACAGGAAATTGGTAGCTTGCTTCGAGCGCCACTCGCGGCGTTGCCGTGAATTGCAAACCGGGCGCTAAATAAAACCCTGATGCGCTGCTGCCTGCCACCTCGCGCTCGCCGATGCGGCCTCTGCCGCGATACGAATAACTCGTCTCCAGGAGCACGAACAATTCTTTGCCGGGATTCTGATACTCGAAAGGCAACAACACATATTCAAAATCCGTGTTGATACGAAACTCGTGGCCCGTGCGAAACCCGTCGCGTGTGCCTCGCGCAATCGCTTCGATGTTCGCTCCATAGATGAGGCGGCGATAAGCTTGCGAAAACGACACATCTGTATGAAGCGCCAGTCCGCCGCTGATCGAACTGAGTTGTCGGCGCACGAACTCAGGCTCGTTGAGTTCCGCTTCTGCTGGCGCGTTCTTACTTCCCGTCGGCAGTTCAAGCCCGAACCTGATTGCCGCCTGCCTGTCTCCCCACGTTTCAAGCGCGCGATAGAACCTGTACTTGCCACGCAATATCACATTATCAAAGCCGCCGTCTGAACCAAAGCGACCGCCCTCATTAAACGAAGTCTTTTGATAAGCAGTCTCCGCTTCGAGTTGAAGCGTGGAAATTGGCGTGTAAGAAACACTAAATCGTAGCGCATGGATATCTACTTTCAGATTGCCGAGATGCTGGCGAGTGTAATAGTAGCGCGGCAGAACTGCGCCGCCTTTGTAGACAGTCAAGCCCGGATTTATTGTTCGCACGGAAGAGAAAAACAAACTCGATTCGTCGCCCAATCCATCGAGCGACACTTGAATTCCTTTCAGTCTCGCGGAGCTTGCAGCGGCAGCGTTTTTTGATGCAGCAATTTTTCTTGCGGTGCGCGGTTGAATGCGCTCGCGGCTCGACGAGTCTTTGTCAATCGTCTGCCAGTCGCCGGTTATCTCGACGTGCGCGCCTGCGTCCGCTTCTGCAAACATTTGTTTAATGTTCTGGCCTTCGATGAAAAACCGCTGTTTAGACAGATCGGCTTCAATCCACAAACCTGCGTCATCGCGCGCGAGCGTGCCTATGACGGTAATGTCGGCAGAGGCCAATGCGTAGCCTGCTTTTTTGAGCGCGGCTTTCAGCGCGACAAACGAAACAGCTTTGTCAGGCTTGGGAGTAAATGTGCCAAGCCCGCGTTTAATATCTGTGACTTTGATGTCGTCAAGTTTAGGTGCGAAATCCAGACGGCTCACGGCCTTCTTGATGTTATAGACTCAGTTGCCGCAGAGGTAACCTGCGATCTTCATTTGAACCATCTTGACTTCGGCGCGAGCGATGCCTGCGCCAATCACAAATATAAATGCGATAATCAGGCCTCTGGAAATCATCATTTTATGCACGGGCGCGATTATAGCTTTTGGCCGATGAGGTGTCGAGATAGTCGTTTTCACTGCAAAAATATCTTTGTTGACTCGAACCGCTGCTTTCCTGTCTAATCAATCGCCGATGACGAAGCGAATCTACACGGCAGAATGGGCCTTGCCCATCACATCGCCGCCAGTCCGCGATGCGGCAGTTGTGATCGAAGACGACCGCATAGTTTTTGTGGGTGAAAGAACCGCCGCCGCTTCAAACGCCGAGTTCAACGAGGCCGAAAAGATTGATTTCGGTCGCGCTGCTATCTTGCCGGGATTTATAAACACTCACAGTCACCTTGAACTAACGCTGATGCGCGGCTTTCTCGAAGACCTGGCTTTCCGCGAATGGATTCAGAAGCTCACTATAACGAAATATGAAGTGCTTTCGCTTGATGACCTGCTCGCGTCTGCGCTGCTCGGAACAGCAGAAGCGATTCGCGCAGGCATAACCACAATGGCCGACACAGGCGACACGCGGTCGGCGTTCGACGCTCTGCTTGCGAGCGGGCTTCGCGGCATCGCTTACCGCGAAGTCTTTGGCCCTGACCCAAAAGTCGCGGGTATCAGTCTCGATGACTTGAAATCAAAAGTAGAAGAGATGCGCGAACGCGAAACTCGTCTGGTTCGAGTCGGCGTGTCGCCGCACGCGCCTTACACGGTGTCGGCAAAGCTGTTTCAGCGCGTGGTCGAATATGCCGCGCACGAGTCTTTAGACACATGCATCCACGCGGCTGAGTCTGAATCCGAACAACAGATGATGATCGCAGGCGATGGCGAATTCGCCGAGAAACTCAGAGAACGAAACATCGAATGGAACGCGCCGGGTGTGTCTACAATAAAATACTTTGCCTCGCTCGGAGTGCTCAAAGTCGCGCCGCTTCTAGTTCACTGCGTCAGAGCCGACAGCGAAGACATTAAATTGATGGCCGAGAGTCGTTCACGCGTGGCGCATTGTCCCAAGTCTAATGCGAAGCTCGGTCACGGTATCGCCTCGCTTCAAGCGATGATAGATGCGGGCGTTGATGTCGGGCTTGGAACCGACAGCGTAGCGTCAAACAATCGTTGCGATCTGATTTCTGAAGCGCGATTCTGCGGTTTGATTCATCGCGCAACGTCCAGAGATTTCAGGCATCCGTCTGCCGACGAGTTGTTGAAACTGGCAACGATTTGTGGCGCACAGGTATTGAAACTTGAACACGAAACAGGCTCGCTCGAAGCAGGCAAGCAGGCCGACCTGATTGCAATTGATCTTTCAAGAACTCACAACACGCCGGTGCACGATCCCGCGTCAGCTATTATCTTCAGCGCAACGTCCAGCGACGTGGTTTACACGATGGTCGCAGGCCGCGTGTTGTTCGATGGTAATGAAGTGAAGACGCTTGACGAAGCCGCGCTGAAAGAGAAGGTAAACTCTGCGTTCGGCGTCTGAGGCGAACAAGGCTCAGATGATGGCTCATAATATAATCAAACTTTTCTCAAACGAATTTTAAGCATCCAACCCGAACATCCCTGCATCAGAGCAGCCGACAAACGCAATCGGTGCACCGAGTCCGCGTTTAATTCTTTCAGGAGGCATCTCGTGGTCAAAAGAATTATCGCCATTGGATTCGTATACTTTGTTGCAGTATTAGGATGGGTCTTTCTGGCAAGCACTATCACTTATCGCACAGGCAATCAAGACGCTTCGCTCAAACGGGAAGTCGGGCAATTGTGGGGCACGCCGCTCGAACAACACGCGCCAGTAGCTTCGATCTTAGTCGAACGCAAGCGCCCGCTTGAAAAGATTGATCCCGCAACCAAACAGAAAATCGTCGAGCAAATAAGTATGACTGACAAGTTCGACGTGCCGATAATTCAAAACGACATTCAAGTCGGCTTTGAATTAGATCAGCGTCAGAAAGGTCTGTTGTGGTATTCGACTTATCGCGTCCGGTTCACTGCCAACTACCTGTTCGAGAACCCGCAGGACAAGAGCGGTCAGTTGAATTTGAGCTTCGCTTTTCCGGCAGCCAACGGGCAATACGACGAGTTCAAATTTGAAGTGGATGGAAAGCCCGTTCCCTTCACTCGCCAGAACACAGATGTGCTGGTTGCTATGATTCCCTGCGAAGCCAAATCTCGCCATCAACTCGCCGTCAATTACGCTTCGCAAGGTCTCGACCGATTCGTTTATCGTTTCGGCGACGGCATCAGCGAAGTGCGCAACTTCACGCTCGTTGCCACGACCAACTTCGACGGTTACGATCACCCCGATAACACGCTTTCGCCCATACTGCCCAAAGAGCGCGCAGGCAGCGGCTGGCAGTTGAAGTGGAATTATAAGGACTTGATTTCTGGCAGCGGCATAGGCGTCGAGATGCCGCAAAAAATAAATCCCGGCCCGATG
>DATEKX010000069.1:0-24271 GCA_035277165.1 Blastocatellia bacterium
TAATCTATTTGGCCACGCGCTCGTAATAATCGAGCATCAGTTTGCTTCCTGCCGAGTCGAAGATTTTGAATTTCCCCAGCTTCATTTTTTGCAGTCGGAACTTGATCGAGGTCGCAAGCACGCCTAACCCATACTTCACGCTTCTGTTGAAATTGATCGAAGAAGCTTCTGCGAAATACCGGGTCGGGCAGGAAACTTCCCCGATTCTGTATTTGAAATAGACAGCTTGAGCCAGCATCTCATTGTCAAATATGAAATCGTCGGAGTTGTCTTCCAGTGGTAAATCTTCGAGAACTTTTCGAGCGAATGCGCGATAGCCCGTGTGGTATTCCGACAGCTTGTAGTTGAGCAGTATGTTCTGAACCAGAGTCAGGAAACGATTGGAAATATATTTGTAGAGCGGCATCCCTCCTTTGAGCGCCCCGACGCCGAGTATTCTTGACCCCAGCGCCAAATCGTATTCGCCGTATGCGATCATGCCTGCGAGCGACACGATGAGATTCGGTGAGTATTGATAATCAGGATGGAGCATGATGATAATGTCGGCTCCGCTTTTGAGCGCCTCGCGGTAACAGGTTTTCTGATTCCTGCCATAGCCCATGTTTTGCTTGTGCAAAAATACGGTCAGCCCCATATCTTTGGCCAGCGCCACTGTCGCGTCCGAACTCTTGTCATCGACCAGCAGGATGTCGTCAACGACATCCGCAGGTATTTCGCCATAGGTTTGCTCAAGCGTCCTGGCCGCGTTGTAAGCAGGCATGACGACGATAATCTTTTTGTTGTTCAGCACAGTTCTCTCAAAACACAAAACGAATTCCGGCTCGCCGCTTTATACTTTTATTGAATTTGTTTAATTCTGTCGAGCCTGCGCTCTTGCGGGTACGCGCTCGGTGTAGCGCGGCAGGTACTTGTTGACGATTCTATAAATCAAAACCAGCGCCAACGCCGCGCCGAAAAGCAGCGGCTCGCGCGTGTCTGCTTTCACAAGCATGTAGTAATGAATCACGCCGCCAGCGGCTGCCACATAAGCGAGCTTATGCAATCGGCTCCACGCTCGGCCACCCAATCGCTTGACCATTTTTTGCGTCGAGGTTATCGCAAGCGGAACAAGCAATATAAAACTGGCCATTCCAATCGTGATGAAAGGCCGTTTGCCTACGTCTTCGATAATCGCTTTAACGTCAAAGAATTTATCGAACCATGTATAGGTCAGCAGATGCAGGAAGGCGTAAAAGAATCCGAACAGCCCAAGCATCCTTCGGAACTTCACCATCCACGGCAACCCGAGCATTTTTCTGAGCGGCGTCACTGCGAGCGAGAGTATTAAAAACAACAATGCCAGCGAGCCCGTTGTGCGGGTGGCGAACTCGTAAGGGTTCGCGCCGAGCCTGTGATAGTATGCGTCGTTAGCCAACAGCGCGAGCGGCACCGTGGCGTTTGCGAATATTACGAACCTTGCAAATCTAGTGTCTTTCACTTGGATCGCCTCTCAAAAATATCTCCGCAAATCCATGCCTTCGTACATTTGCGCGACCTGATCTGCATAGCCGTTAAAGATCAAGGTGTCGCGTTTGCCGAATTCGCCTATGCGTTGTTCCGTCCTCTGGCTCCATCGCGGGTGGTTCACGTTCGGGTTCACATTTGAATAGAATCCGTATTCGTCGGGCGCGGCGATATTCCATGTAGCTGGCGGCTCTGCTTCCACGAGGCGAATCTTGACGATGGATTTGATCCCTTTGAAACCGTACTTCCACGGCACAACGAGTCGAAGCGGCGCGCCGTTTTGAGGCGGCAGCGTTTCACCATAAAGCCCGTTTGCAAGAATCGTCAGCGGGTGCATGGCTTCGTCCAATCGCAAGCCTTCGACATAAGGCCAATCCAAAATATTTGTGTTGATGTTGGGCATCTGGTTCGCGTCGGCCAGCGTCTCGAAAGCTACGTAGCGAGCTTGCGACGTGGGTTCGACGCTATCTAAAAGCTTCGAGAGCGGAAAGCCTACCCACGGGATGACCATCGACCATCCTTCGACGCAGCGATGGCGATATATGCGCTCTTCGGGCGGGCTGAGCTTTATCAGGTCATCAATATCGAAAGTCTTAGGCTTTTGAACAAGCCCGCCGACTTCTACAGTCCACGGGCGTGTGACGAAGTTTTTAGCTTTTGCGGCGACGGCCCCCTTGCTTGTCGAGAACTCGTAAAAATTATTGTAGTGAGTTATGTCATTGTATGAAGTCGTCGCTTCGCCGACCGTTTGCTCGACCGAAGAAGGCGCAGATTGTACATCCGTGATTTTCTCTCCGACTTTTCCGTCCTGGCTCGGTGAAGCGAACTGGCGATAAAGCCATCCGGTCGCGATAGTCGTCCCCGCAAGCACTGCTCCGCGCATAAACAGGCGGCGCGACATATAAACATCTTTGTCCGTTATCTCGTTGCTCTTAATGTCTTCGGGCTTCTTGATCAACATCTCAGTTTACCTGCTTTTAATTCTACCACTGCTCACTAAAAACTACGCGCCGCGCGACGGTCGCGGATTTTAAGTCATTTTCAAAATAATCAGCCCCAAAACTCGCCGCGCAAGTCCGGCAAACTTTTGGGGCTATTTCATATATACATTCAGAGCGGAATTTTATTCCGGCAAGGCTGACTATCTAATGCCCTTTCAACTTTTTCAGCATCTCGACGGCGTTCTGGTTCGCAGAGTCGAGCTTCAGTGACTTCTCATAGTTCTCAATCGCAAGCTCGCGGTCGCCGTTTTTCATGTATGCCTCGCCCAGACTGTCGTAAACGTTCGAGGACTGGGGATAGGCTTCTACGTTCAATTGTAATACTCGAATCGCTTCCTTCAATTTCCCGCGCGACATTAATTTGTATCCCAGATCATTCAACTGGACTTCCTCGAACGCATATGCGGCGGGGGCGGTCTTCTTCAACTCGTAGTACTTCTTCACAGCCGCTTCAAGCCCTTCGCTCGCGATTGCTTTGGAAAGCACTATCGCTATCGCCTCTTTGAATACAATCGGCTCCGGTGGAAACCCCAGCGCCACATCCAACGCCGCATTCGTTATGCTGCCGAGCGGCAACGGGCCATCGTAATTCGACATCATTACTACGGCCACGCCTTTATCGGGTATCATCAAAAGATTGCTGCGGAAACCCGTGTCGCCGCCGCTGTGCCCGATTGTCCGATTCTCTTTGCGCGCTCCTAAAAACCAACTGATGCCGATGTTTTGCCACTTATCCCCTGCGGGCTTCCACATAAAATCATAAGTTGGAGCCTTCAGTATTCGCTTGCCGTCAAGCTCGCCGCGATTCATATTCGCAATCGCCCATCGAGCCATATCCAACACGTTCGAGTAGAGCGTTGAACTCGGCGAGTGCATGCGATTATATGGAAACACTCGGCTCACGCTCGGCTCATACGACTCATCCAAAACATGCGGGCTCGTCAGTAGCTTCTGGTCGGCCTGTTTTACGAGCAGCGTGCTCGATTTCATTCCGAGCGGCTCAAGGATGTGATGCTTCACGTAATCTTCAAAACTCTCGCCCGAAACTTTCGCTATCACATCGCCCAGTATTTCATAAGCCATGTTGGAGTATCGAAACATAGTGCCGGGCTCTGCAATGAGCGAAAGATTAGTCAGGCTGCGCACGTATCGTTCGAGCGCGCCGTCGTCGTACTGCGGCTTGTCCCACTCGTAATCTTCTACATCGGGCATTCCCGATACGTGGCTCAACATCTGCCGTATGGTGATCGTTTTGTATCGCTCGTCTTTCATTCGGAAGTAAGGCAGATACTTTACGAGCGGCGCATCCAGATCAATCTTTCCCTTTTCCCAAAGCTGTATTATCGAAGTGGCGACGAATGGCTTGGTGATCGAGGCCATGTGAAACAGAGATTGCGGCGTGATCTTTTCATTCTTGTTTTTAAGATTTTTTACGCCGAAGCCTGCTGCATAAACCACCTTTTGATTTTGAACAACGGCGATGGCAAAGCCTGGAACGTTCGCTTGTTTAAGCGCCTGTTCGATCAGCGGCTCAAGCTGCTCTTTGAACCTGTCGTTTGTTCCCTGAGCTTGAAGTTGAATGGGGAGAAGTAGAATCGCTGAAATTAAAATGAGCGCGCGAATATTTCTTTTCGTCATCTGTGTGCCTCGCTGTTTGAGATAGTCACCTTTACTTACGCGTTGATAAGGTTATTTGTTTTGAAACTTCGCAATGCGACCACGCGGCCCGGCTGCCCAACCCGCGCCTGCGGCGAAACTCACAGAGTTGTAATTTTCCCGGTCAAGACCTCTCCAATAATTGCCGCCGTCGTTTGAATAATCCGAACCCGATGTTCCGACCGCAACGAGCACGACGCCGCCTGTGCCCGGAACATATGCGACCGCCGAGCGATACCCTTTTGGCTGTGTGCCTTGTGCGAGCTTCCACGTTCGTCCGCCGTCGGCTGTCGTCGCCACATTGTTCACGGGCTCTTCGGGCCTGCTGTAATCGCCGCCCGCGACGATGCCGTTCCATGCATCTTTGAATGCGATTGAAAAGATTCCCGCCGATTGCGTGCCGCTTGTGATCGGAGTCGCTGCGACCTGCCATGTGCGGCCTCTGTCGGTCGAGCGAAACACGCGCGCAACAGAGCCGCCGCTTGCAAACCACACGTTGCTTTTGCCTTGAACGGTTATACAGGTGCCGCTCGCCGCAAAGCCTCCCTCGCCCTCGATAGCCGTCGGAAGGTTGCTGGCAGGAACTTGATTCCACGTCTTGCCGCCGTTGTCGGTTGTGATGATGAGAAAACGGCCATCAACCGGATCGCTCATCGCGATGCCGTGATCGCGATCCCAGAAGGCCATCGCGTCGAAGAAGCCTTCAGCCGTTTTATTGGTGAATTGCAGAGTCCAGTTTGCGCCGCCATCAGTCGTTTTATAAATCCTCGATGATTCGCCCTTGCCTATGCTCAACAGGTAAGCAGTGTTCTTGTCGAATGCGTCAACATCTCTGAAATCCAACTCGCCAGCGCCCGCCACAGTTCCCGCGCGCCAGGTCTTGCCGCCGTCGGTCGTTCGCGTGTAAGTGCCGCGAGTCCCGCTCGCCCACGCGACCTTAGAACTAACGGCGCACAGTCCGCGAAAGTCTGCATTCGTGCCGCTCGACTGCAAGTTCCATTGCGCAGGTGTCGTGTCGCCTGCGAGCAAGAAAAAGATAAACAAAAGACCGGCTTTAATTAATCTCATTCGCATCCATTTGCCTCGCGTCATGAATTGCTTGATGTTTCGACTCGCTCAATTATGTCGATACGCCGCACGTCAATCGTCAGCATATCGTTTTCCAACTGGCGATTGAATACGTTAGCGAACCGTGCGTTCCAGATTACCTCGTCAGCTTTGTAAGAAGACCGCGCGTGAACGGTCTGCGAAAATGTCTCGTCAATGCCCGTCAAAAGAATCAGAAACTCCGCATCCGTCCGGCGCAGGTCTTCCTGCGTCAGGCCGTAAAGCGGACTGGTCTCGTCAACCGGATGCACAATCGTCCAGCTCAAGGGGAAGAAGACTACCTTGTCGCGTTCAAGTGTTAAAGGATAAAAACGGCGGACGCTCTTTCCGCCTTCATCTTTTTCAAATTGCGCGAAAAGGATTTTGGCTTCAAGCTCGATGATTTGATTAGTGCGCGCGTTTGTGATGCGAAACTCAAACGCCGTTATGTCTCCGTAAGGCGCGACGATGGCTCGTTGGCTGAATATGATCTTAGCCGTCGGTCTGGAAAACCTTGCGAACAACAATCCTGTGGCGAGCGCGAATCCAAGAAGGCCGACTAAAGACTCGATAGTGACGATCACGTGCGCAGCCGGTCCCGTGGGGATGATGTTGCCATAGCCGATTGTCGCGAACGTTTCTACGCTGAAGAAGAACGCGCACAGAAAATCGTTTTTGAAAGTCACTTCCGGCGAAGTGACCAGCGCGCCCGGCCCGCATGCCATGTAGGCGAATGCGAAGATGAGGTTGCCGATGAGGTAAAAAAGCGCGACGAGGCTCAAAAATTTCGACCATGACATGGTCAGCAACCGATGATAAATACTGAGCGATGTCCAGAAGCTCAACCCCCGGCGCGCGACGTTGAAGCTGCCATCTCGATTTAAGAGGCGTTGTCGGCTTTCGTGCGCGACCACCGAGCCAAATCCCAGATCGCGATTCTCTTCTTCTTTGCTTGCACGGCGCATAGGTTCACTCGATTTTTTTGCTTGAGTGAAGAATGACCGATGAATAAAAAATAAGCAACTGAGCCGAATCAGGGCTGTAACAAAGTAGTAGGGGCAGGGACAAGCCCTGCCCGGATCGCCGACAGGCGATAATTAGTCATGGTCTTACGACCATCCGGGCAGGGACAAGCCCTGCCCCTACATGACATGCCAACCGCCCTGTGGGCCGAATCGGAAATCAATCCATCCTTGCTAGAACGCGCGCTGATAACGTATGCTGGCGCTTCACTCGCATCAAAGACATTAAACCTTTCAGGATTATTTCTCATGAATGATCGCCGCGAATTGTTCGGCTGGTACATCTATGATTGGGCAAACTCTGCTTTCTACACGGTTGTAGTGACAGTCTTTCTCGGCCCCTATCTGACTACTGTCGCGGAAACGGCGGCTGACGCCGATGGATTCATCTACCCGCTAGGCATAGGAGTCTCGTCAGGTTCTTTCTTCTCTTACGTTGTCTCTGTGTCGGTATTTTTTCAGATGCTCTTTCTGCCTTTACTGGGCGCTATCTCGGATTACTCGAATCTGAAAAAACAGATGCTGGCTTTCTTTGCCTACACAGGCTCGTTTGCGACGATGGGGTTATATTTTCTGGATGGCGACCGTTATATGCTGGGCGGTGTGCTGTTTCTCGTAGCAAACTTCAGCATCGGCGCTTCTTTAGTTTTCTACAACGCCTACCTCAACGATGTCGCAAGCCCCGACCGCCGGGACTCTGTTTCGTCAATAGGCTTTGCATGGGGTTACATTGGCGGCGGGTCGTTGCTGGCAGCAAACCTCGGGCTTCTTTTTAAAGCAGAATCTTTGGGACTCAGCCGTTCGCATGCGGTTCGTATCAGCCTGTTGTCAGCCGGATTATGGTGGGCCCTGTTCACGCTTATTCCAATGGCGCTTCTCAAGCGCAGGCGGGCGCAAAAGAGCCTGCCGCCCGGAGAGAGCCATCTGAAAGTAGGACTTAAACAGCTCAGGCATACCCTGAAAGATTTGATTCACTATCCGCAGACGCTGCTGTTTCTGCTTGCGTTCCTGCTTTACAACGATGGCATACAAACGGTCATAGCGCTGTCGGCGCAGTTCGGAAGTAAAGAGCTTGGACTTGAACTCTCAACGCTTACGGCAACAGTCCTTGTCGTGCAATTCGTCGCCTTCTTCGGCGCAACTATCTTCAACTTCATCGCAAAAAAAGTGGGTACGAAGCGGGCCATCATCATCAGCTTGATTATATGGATAGGCACGATCATCTATGCTTATGCTGCGCTCAGGACTGCGCGCGATTTTCTGATCATGGGCGCAGTCATCGGCCTTGTGCTTGGCGGGAGTCAGGCGCTCAGCCGCTCGCTTTATTCGCTGATGATCCCTAAGGGAAAGGAGGCCGAGTATTTCAGCCTCTATGAAGTGAGCGACAAGGGGACTAGCTGGCTTGGGCCGCTGCTGTTCGGGCTGGCATATCAATTCACAGACAGCTATCGCATCTCGATTCTTTCGCTGGTGATATTTCTGGTTGTCGGACTCGCGCTGTTACTTTTTGTCAACGTTAACAAGGCGATTAAGGAAGCAGAAGGCAGTCAGCAAAAGGCGGAAGCCACAGGGCAGTAGGCAATCGATGCCTGCTGCCCATTGCTTTCTGCTTACTTCGACGGAGCGTAAAAAGGATTCTGGCCCGAAGCGTGATCCGTCGAGTCGAATATCTCGCGCACTTGAGGCACCTGATCGCGAATCATTCTTTCGATGCCCATCTTCAAAGTAACGTCTGCAGCGCCACAGCCCTGACAGCCTCCGCCCATGCGTATGAACACGTTGTCGTCCTGCACGTCGAGCAGTTCGACAAAGCCGCCGTGCGCAGCCACGCCGGGATTGATCATATCGTCAAGCACTTGCTGCACTCGCGTGCGTACAGCCTCAGACGGCAGCCGGTCGCCTTCGGCAACGGGCGGGGGCGGATTGAAGAAAGTGCGAATGGCAGAGCCTATGCGTTTGCCAAGCTGTCGCCAGTCTTCATTGCCTGTCTGGGTCACGGCCACACGGTATCCGTCAAGCTCTACTTTCGAGATGCCCGGTATTTTGAAAAGCCTGTCGGCCAGGTCGTTGTCCTTCGATTCTTCGGCGCTGGTGAAAACAGCCGAACCGGAATGAACCGGGCGATCAACCGTGAAACGGCAAACGCGAATATCTTGCTGGTCTACTTCTGCTCTTATCTGAATGTTATCGGCTAATGGTGAACTCATATCAAAGCTCCTTCAATGTAATTGTAAATGATGAACGCGAGAGCAGGAAGGATGAATCCGGCGATTTCATATTTCAAATCTTTCATTCATCGTTGCTCTTAAACTCCTGATCTTTTTTCGAGAGGACCAAACTGGTCCCGTGTAGGCTCCGCTCAGCAGAACCATGCTTCGGTAAGACGCGGCGGGCGAAGCTTCATCGGCGCAATATCAGGCGCATAGCGAATCATTTCTTCATCGCCGCGCGCTCGATGTGCCGCGTCGCAAATTCGTTGAAACGTAAAGCCGGAGTCTTCATTTCTGCGAGCCGCCTGCTCGACTATCCGAACAACCTGTTTGTGTAGCTCGTCCATCCGTGGGTCTGTGTGCGACCAGTTGTAACTGAACGATTCTTGCGCAAGCGGCCCAAGCCACGCTTCGGTGCCGGGTCGTGAAACAAGCAGCGAACCGGGCGGCACAAGCAACCGAATGCTGTATTGCACAGGGTCAACATGATCTATGAGATTGTGCGAGCGAACGAAATCGAGCACTTCAATAAAATCATCAATTGTAGTCCACGGCGTGAAGGACACGAAAGACGGCCTGAGCGCGATGCCCGCATCGCGAAGTATGTGAAGCGCACGGCCTACATCCCCGCGCGCGTGGCCCTTTTCGAGATGTGCGAGAACAATGTCGCTCAACGACTCAACCGCAGAGACCACGAAAACGCAGCCCGCGCGGGCAAGTTCTGCGATCAGCGAGCGATACTTGATTATGTGCTCGACCTTCGCCGTGAAATCGAAAGTCAGTTCGGGAAACTCTTCGTGCATTGCGCGCGCGATTCTAAGGCTGTGCGTCGGGCCGTTTAGAAAATCAGGGTCGCCGAATGTAATGTGACGAGCGCCCGACCCAACAAGCTGGCGAATGTCTTCGAGCACAACCTGCTCAGGCACGACGAAGAAGCGACCGTTGTAAACAGGTGGAATCGGGCAGTGCGTGCAATAGTGAAGGCATCCGCGACTTGCTTCGACGTAGCCCGCAAGCTGCTGCTCGCCGTTGTGCTCAAGCTTGGCGTAACGTTCGAGCGCGGGAAGTGCGCTGCGCTCTGGAAGCGGAAAATCCAGCCGCGCAAGCACAGGCAGCTTTTTCGCGCTGACCTGTGACCCTTCGTCTATCTCTTTGATCAGATCAACAAGCGACTGCTCAAACTCTCCGCCAATTACAGAATCGGCCACATTATTGAGCAGGTAATCCGCGTTGAGCGAAGCGTACAAGCCATAAAAGCAAATATGTGCGTGAGGATTGATGCGGCGAATCGTTTCGCCAACGCGCAGTCCCAACCTCAAGGCCGTGTGCATCGGAACCGATATGCCGATGAAGCGCGCGCGCTTCACTTTCTGCTCATCGAAACCTTCGACTGACACATCCATCGCTTCGGCCTCGTACCCGGCGCGACGCAAAAATCCCAGCGGCACGGCGAGGCTCGCAGGCTGATGCCCAAGCTCGTAGCACGAAACAAGCAGGATGGAATCGGTTTTGCCATTCGATACATTCATCTTTAATTATTGTAGAGACATAATGCCTGCTTCGCCATTTATTCGATTATGAACTCAAGCCGCGAATGAGCTTCACGAAGCGCGGCTTCGGCTCTTTCGGCGGTGGCGGCGCGGCTGAAGATGAACCCCAGATAGCTCGCGCCTTCCGGCGGCGGCTGAATTTCCTGCGTGATGTGCGCGCTGATGATTACGTCTTCAACGCCCATCACACGGCGAGCCTCGTCCACGCCATTGACTTCGCGCAGTATGCCTGAGCGAGGAACTGGAATCATCATCACGCCTGATGCCTGAGCTTCTCGCTCGATGCGGCTTACATCTTCGCCCAGCGCGTGGCGAATCAACACTTCTTCAAGTGAAGCCCCTTCGCCGAATCTGAGCGCACGCGAGCACAACCCGCCGATGGCGCGCGCAGCCACTTCAATCACCCACGGCCCTTGATCGTTTACGCGCAGTTCTGCGTGTACAGGGCCTTTCGTCATGCCCATAGCGCGCGTTGCGGCTGCCGTAGTCTCTATAACCTGCTGCTGAACTTCCGAAGAGAGGCGCGAAGGAGTCACGTAGATTGTTTCCTCGAAGAAAGGCCCGTCAAGTGGATCGGGCTTATCGAAAATTGCGAGCGAGCGAAACCGGCCATCAGTGACAAGCCCTTCGACTGCAACTTCAAAGCCCGGAATGAACTCTTCGATCAAAGCTTCGCGAGCCAGAGCGCCGCCGCGCCGCGCAATGTGCGGCTTACTGACGATACGGTCAAGTCGCGCGATTGCTTCGACCAATGCTTCTTCCGTGTTGGCTCGCATCACTCCGCGACTCGTCGAAAGAAAGACAGGTTTGATCACGCAAGGATAAACGACGCGTGCGGCAACCAGGCGCGGGTTTTCGTCAAGCGAGACGGGCCAGTAGCGCGGCACACGCACGCGGGCGCGGCTCAAAACTTCGCGCATCAAGTGTTTGTTCTTTGCCGCGCGCGCTGACTCTACGGGATTATGTTCAAGACCGAGCGTCTGTGCGATTGATGAAGCGACCACAGCCGTATCTTCATCAACAGGGATGACGGCATCAACTTTGTGTTGCGCGGCGTACTCTGATGCTTTGCGCGCAGATTGTGCAGGGTCGAAGAAATCGAGCGTCAACAAACCTTCGGGATTTTGCGCTGCAAGCGTGCTGGGCTGTTCGGTAGCCGCGACAATGTTGACGCCCAGTTTGAGCGCCGCATCCATAAATGCTTTCGTGCGATATGTTGTTGTGGGCAGAAGTAAAAGGACTCTCGGCATAAACTCTCGACTGCTTCAACGATGCTCGTCCACGCCTACTTGTTGACACATCTCAAGCACAGGACAGGTAGAGCAGCGCGGGAGCCTGCCTGTGCAGATATGTTTGCCGAACGGTACAAGAAGGCGATTGATCTCTACCCAGTACTGGCGCGGCAGTTTTTTAACGAGCGCTTCCATAGTCTGCTCAGGCGTGCGAGTTTGAACATAGCCCCAGCGATTTGTTACTCGGTGAACATGTATGTCAACGCCGATGTAAGGCTGGCCGCACGCGATGCCAAGCACAAGATTGGCGCACTTGGGGCCGACGCCCTTGAACGAAAGCAGCGTGTCAGCATCGCACGGCAGTTTGCCATCGTGTTCTTCGATTACGCGGCGAGCGATTTCATGAATCTGTCGCGCTTTGTTCTCGTGAAAAGTTGAAGGGCGAATTATCTCGTCAATCTCTTCCGTCGTCAGGCGACTGATCTCTTCAGGCGATCGCGCGCGCGCGAACAATTTGCGCGCCGTTGGCAGCATCACTTCGTCGTAAGTGCGGATAGAGATGATACAGGCGACGAGTTGCTCGAACGGCGAATCGAAGCCGTCTTCGGCCAGCTCGAACATCGCAGCTTTGGCGAAAGGCTCGGTTGCTTCACGGATTCGGCTGATTGCCGTATCGATATTAAATGGAGGTTTCGCCATAATTGCTGATCTTAACACAGACCGCGCGACGCCCACATCGCCGCTTGCTATGATATTAATTCTACAGCAATTTTTATGGACATATTAGTAATTTGGTTGGCGCGCGTTCTGTTTTCACCATTTAAGACGCGAAACTAGCCGCAAAAGTTAGAAAACTTCGCACGTTGTTATTACCCAAACTGTGACCCAGTATGGCACAACACTATAAACAACGCAGATATCATTGAGCCGAACTCTGCAATGCTTGCGCTAGAATGCCTTCAGAGCGATTTTCTCTCCCGGCCATCTGAGACTCGGACAGAATCATCCCGGCTTGAAATAGGCAGGTTTCCGCTTTACGGTAGACCCTCATAGAATTAGGGTAGCAATGCGCTAGATGCGCAACCGGCTGTGCCTGTGACGATCAATAATCTACAGCATGTAAATATAGGTGCCGACAGAGGCCAGTAGACGAATGTGGTAAATAGGGGAGCTTACACATCTATTCCGAGCTGAATAGGATCAAAAGGCAGCAGCCGACTGCGGGAAGTTTCATTTTGCAATGTTCCCATTACGGCAAATAAAGATTTAAATGACATGACTAAAGAATTCTTCGACGATACTCCCAAACCTGTAAACTGTTTATTCAGGATGCTCGATTTCTCAGATTACTCAAATCTTCTTCCCGCCCGCGAGCATTATGACCTGAGGTTGGACTTTATCAATATACTTATAGCTTCAGAGAAATTGCTAATGTGCGACTACAGACTTTTGTGTGTTGGTGGTTCGAGCTTTAGTTATTATTTTCCAAGTCACTCTCGATGATCTCCTTGATTGAATTGCAGATTGCGACTAATGCAGGGAGGGGAAACGACGACGAACTCGCTATGATACACTGCCCGTCAATTCGGAGGCCATCCCAGCCGTAAGAAAACTCAACATCTGGGAAGTAGGCGTACTCTATGCGTCCGTTATGTCCAATGAGCTTGTAATAAATTGCTGTCCCAGTAAAGGCGATGGCTCTCTTTGCTGAACCGAATACAGTAGAGTCAATTATCGCAATAATCTTTTGGGTTGCCGGAACAGCACAGTATGACCTGGCATTCATCAGTTTATTGGGCGGGATATTCGGTGTGACATAGAAGTCTGGTTGTGATTGATATTCTTTCAATATTTCTAAGAGGTGATCTCCAATATCTCGTCTTCGCTTCCTGCGCATATTTTCAGCAGGTATCGTGCACACGAAAAAGAAAATAACAACAATAATAGCTAGCCCTCCAGACGTTCCCCATCTTGCGAGTGTAGACATGAAGGCCAGGTAATTCAGAACGGCAACATGTGTAGCGAAACAAAAAACAGGGATGAATAAAAACAGACATCCCTGTTTTTTCTGGTAGGCTTTTGTATCTAACTCCTGCAAGAAGAATGACAAAATGAATGCGAGCCAGAACTCACTTGCTAACAGGACAATTATACAAGGCCATGGCTGAGAACGAAGGAAGGTAATCCCCCAAAGAGGAAAAAGTAAGACTGGAAGTAATATAAAAGCTACTCGAAGCCAACGTGTAGACACTTTTAAAGCGATGAGAGTGAAAGCTAGGCATGCGTAGACCGCTGTTGCGAATGCGAAAGATTGATCGGAAAAAAAAAAGAAGATTTTCCAGTTAGTGTTTGGAAGCAACGACCATGAAAATCTAAGAGAAATCTTAGGATATTCGAGGCTACTTGAAATGGTTGCAAGGTTCGCTAAGAACGAGGCAGAACCCGTCACGAACGCAATGAATGATGCTATGCCTGAAAAACAGGAGTTGTTGTTATTCATGATTGATTTTTAAGAGCAGCACCTTAAATGGTTTAAGTTGCATCTCCTAATATGATTTAGCCTCAGGTACGATGCATATACATTTGCATGGGATATATACTCGTATAATCTTATCTCCATCAATTAGCTTGTTAGAGCGCAGTGTATATCACAATCTCAGGAGGCATGAAAGCAAGAAAAACACATATTGAAGTTTGACACCGTCTCGTTTCTAAATATAAAGGGATACCCTTTCAAGTGTCCCTGTCCTTGCTATGAAGCATGGGCCGCGTTCGCATCACGGTCCTGCTCTATCATTCGCTTGATTAAATCAAGGTAGGCTGAATCCTGCTGTCATTGTGCGGAGTAAGATTCTTTGATTAGTCCCGAATTAGAAACTCCACAACTCCGCTCCCTCATGCCAGTAGCGATGCTCGCGCGGCTGTCTCGCGGCGGCTCCCTTACTGCTCATATCTATAAATTTCGGCTCGCACATTTAGCCGCTGCGAGACTTTTAGATGCGAGATGATTGCGCAACGCCACGTACGACTTCCGGTGAAGGTCTCGCGCAAACGTCCGTAACGTTTCGCGACCAGAAAGGTAATTGTTTTGCAACAGGCAAAGAACGCGCACGAGTGGCGGAGGAACTTTATTCCTGTTAAGACAACTTGCTTCAATTACAGTATAGGCAGGCTGCATCTTAGAAACTGTATGTGGAGTCAGGGCCGATCTAAATAGACCATATATTGGCATCGGCCATTTTCACCGTTTAATCTGAGGAGGTACTGCCCATCAGCCGGTGGCGTGAAGGGTATTTCTTGTACACGATCATGAAATATATTTATTGGTTCCTTTAGCTTCCGGCCTCTGGAATCATAGATTCCAGCCTTAAACCTTGCAAGAAGTTTAGGGCTATACTCTCCTGCTCGAACAGTAAAAAGCAAAGGCGAATTAGCAATCCCGTCGAACTTGTAATTCTTGTATTGGCCCACAACAATTGTTCCATTCTTTTTATTTCCAACCTCAATACGTTCTATATCAGGCTCATCCTCACGTTTAGCTACCTGATCATCTGACGATGGTTTATTAGGCTTATCCGGTTGGTGTATTTGATTGGTAGGACTAGTTTCGACTTCAGATAATCGCGTGGTGTTTGCAGAATCGCCTGTGAAGTGGAACTGTCCTACTAATGATGATGACTCCCAAGGTGTTTGCCGATCACCCGTTGCTCTGCGAACCGCGACACGCACACTCTTGAATACTTCTTCCACACTTAATCCTGGCATACGCATAGCCTTTAGGAGTTCTTGAGTATAAAGCCCATTTCTTCCTGTCCCATCGCTTGCAACCGATCCAGGCGCTGTTGCATAAGCGATGAGCGTTCCGCTCGGAGCATCCATCGAAGCAAGCCCTTTTTGTGTGGAGCGAAAACTTCTAGCAAAAGGGTTATTTCGACAAGCATCAAGAATGACAATGTTAAGACGATTACGAGCAGTCTCCATTTGCGCCAACACTAGACCGACATCAACCGACTCATACTCAACCTCTTCTTCGCTTGCGATTGTAGCGCCCACCGGAATTAAATAATTGCTTCCTTTTATTTGCATACCATGACCGGCATAGTAGAAAAGCCCTATCCCGCCATTGCGAATTTTTTGACCGAAGGCCCGAATACTGCGCTTCATATCATTCTGCGACAGGTTTTCGCCAAGTATGACTTCAAAGCCAACGCTTCGCAGGGTTTGGGCCATGTCTCTGGCATCATTAACAGGATTTAGTAAAGGTGAATCTTTGTAAGTGCTATTGCCTATGACCAATGCGACACGTTGTTCTGAACGGGCATCTTTCATTATTAACTTACGATCCTGAGCATGTGAGGAAAATAAAACCAGCAAAAACAAATAAAAGATACAAAGTAGGTTTTTCATGAATGTACTCCTTGGAATCAAGGCAGTTTTTCAGGCATATCACAAACCGACATTAACCTTGCGCGCAATCTATATCACAAACTAATTGCAAATTAAAAGTCTGGGCCGCGCTCGCATCATGGCCCTTAATGAGGGTCAGAAGGTAGATCATCTACCTTCTGAGGCAAGAAACGATGCTAGAAAGAGGATATCTAAGAAAACAGAAGAGAATAAGGTATCCCCTTCTAGAAGCGTGGTTGAGTGCCCGGACAAGTCAAAAAAAATCGTTCTCGATGCAGCCATCTCGCGCAATACCGGCAACGACCAGTCAATGATTGTTCGGAGTGAAGCAGGCACAGCATTAGATGGAAGGCGTTATGTCTCGATTGAAGAAGGCGCGTCGGAAATTCCCTTTGACGAAATTGAATACGAGTCGCCATCTGTGGCCGGGTCGTCTGATCCTCTGGTTCAGGCGCTGACCGAAGATGAAGCCGAATCAGAAGAGCCTAAGATTTGATTCAGAAGATAATAATCAAGTGTAATGATTCGGCCTGAAAGAGTGGTGTTGAACGATGAGTAATACAATAGCATTTCCAAAAAAGCGCGATGACACGAGCAAACAAGTACTGCCAATGCTCGATCTGCCAGAGCCGCGCATCTGGAGCCCGCAAAACCTCGCTGACTTTCTCGGTATGTCTATTCACTGGGTTCGCAAGCGAACAGAATCAAAAGCCGAAGACCCAATCCCTCGCGTTGCTGGCGTGGGGTGGCTGCGCTTCGATGCTCATTCGCCAGCCTTTCAACAATGGCTGCGAAGATTATTAGGCTCTGGCTATATTGACAATGTTGAAGGTGATGAATAGAGTAGCGGCGAAAACAGAACGCGGGCCGCAACAAGAAAGGAGACTTCTTATCATGGCCCGTAGAAAAAGTTGCCAACACGGTAGCGTTCAGGAGCACAACGGTCAATGGACTGTTGTATATCGTGAGTTTGATCATGCCAAACGCAAATGGGTGCAAAAGCGTGAAGGTCTAGGCAAGCTCAAAAACAAGAAAGCCGCACTCAAAGCAGCCGAGCCTATTCTGGCTAGGGTGAATGAGCGCAACAACGACACAGGATGGCACTGCATCAATGCGCCTCTGACTTTCAAGGAATTCATTGATAAACGATGGCGAGCTTACGCAGCCAGCGCAAAACACAAACGCTCGACAATGGATACCTATGACACCTTGCTTAAGAATCAACTTATCCCGGTCTTTGGTGAAAAAACAATGACCGAGATAACGTCTTCCGACATCAGCGACTTTCTCGATGCCAAGCGCGGCGCTCTAGCTAATAATACGATCCATGTGCTTTACGGGATGTTGCGATTGATATTCGAGATTGCGCGCCAATATGACCTGATTGAGCAAAGCTCAGTTAGGTCGCTAGTCCACAAGCCCGAATCTGAAAAGACGGAAAAGGCAACGCTCACGCCGCCGCAGATTCGTGCCCTACTGACGGCATTGTGTGAACAGGAGCGGCTTTATCTGCTTCTATTGGCTGTAACTGGAATGCGAATGAATGAAGGCTTGGCTTTGCGCTGGATGGATATGGTGAATCGTTGAGCGTAACTACGCTTCGCAGGCATTTACAGAAGGCAATGGATGCAACAGGCATCAAGCGCGTCGAACGACAATATGGGTTTCATATATTCCGCCACTCTGCCGGGACGCTTCTATACGGCAAGTTGCGTGATTTGAAACTCGTTCAGGCAGTGCTCAGGCACTCGGACATTTCAACCACCGCAGACATCTACGTCCATACAGATGAACAGATAGTGACTGAAGGTTCGGCGGTGCTGACAGAAACGATTTTGGGTGATTTTCTGTTAAACTGTGACCCAGTTGTTACCCAAGAATCGGAAATGGTCAGTTAAGTGTAATGAGTAAAGGGTTGAAAGCTCTTCGGAGCCTATGGACATAATAAAAACCAATTGCCCAAAATGCGCGAGTCCTCTTGAATTTCCCAAAGACTTTGATAGCGTCATTTGCGCAAAGTGCGGAGCTGCCTTTCAGGTTCGCGCATATAAAGATGCCATCAACCTCTCTTTGAAAGATCAGACGACCTCACATGAAATGAACGAAGCCGAAGCGTTAGCGGTCGTCGATGCGAGATTAGCCGAACTCGACGAATTAATCTCAGAAGCTGGCGCCGAGGTCGAAGCTCTGAAAAGCAGGGAACTGAGCGCGCCGCTTCAGACTGGATGTTCCTTCTTCGGACTTTTCATGCTGGTTATAATCGTCATCGCCGCTTTCATGCCTTTTGGCAGAAAATACTTCGGCAACTGGCTGTTTTATCTGGCGATTGCTCTAGTAATACTGCTTGGCCTACAAAGAATACGTCGCAAACAGATAAATCCCGCTCAGATCGAACAATTCCGCGCAGAACGTTTGAATGTTGAAGCAGACCTGGCTCAACTGGAAACCGAACGCGAATATGTGCGCAGTCTTAAAGCCAAAATCACTTCATTTGACCTTGAAGAATCCGACCACTAAACCTTTATATTATGGCGTTTAACAGTGAAACTTAATGCTTGACGCTACAGGGTGCGCGCAGTATAATACTTAATATAGATTAATTATTAATCTATATTAACGGAGGCTGAATGCGAAAATCCGCTACTGTAGAGGCCGAGGCAGTGCTGGATCGGTTTGTGGAGATGATGTTCAGGCTTATGATGGAGCATCATCAAAGTCATGTTCTGGAATCAGATCTGACGATGCCGCAAGCTCAAGCTTTGAGAGTGCTGCGTCGTGGGCCGCTTTGCACGAGTGAACTTGCGGCTGAGTTGCGGATTTCTGCCCCGGCGGTGACGCAATTGACTAACCGGCTTACCCGCAAACATTTGATTGAGCGACGAACTGCTGATAAAGACCGTCGTTCTGTCCTGGTGGCGCTAACCGACAAGGGCAGGCAGGCAGTTGATGGATTCCGCGAGCGTCGCAATACTGTATTTTGGGGCGTGCTTGCGCATTTGGATGATGATGATTGCGCACATATCGTGTTGGCATTGTCAAAAATGGTCTCAGTTCTCGAAAAATTTGACGCAGCGCCCGTTCGTATGAAAGTTGCATCTGTTTATGTGGAAGAGGTCGTACATGAAAAGTATGAGACTCCCGCGATTCTTGAGCATAACGACCCGCAGACAGCAGTTGAGACGCTTGTGGCATCCAATAACGATAGACGGACAAAAATAGGTCCGCCCGGTCGAAGGATGAAAATGGAATGGGATTGAAGATTAAATGAGGTAGAGATTTCAGGAGGGAAAAATGATAACGATAAAAAGAAAATTAATCACGCTCGTAGCAGCGCTGGCGATTGTGGCATCAACCGCATTTGTCGCTTCCGCTCAGCAAAAAAATGACGATGTGCGGACAGCGAATAAGATTCGCAAGGAGCTTGTCACATTACCCTATTATGGTGTGTTCGACAATCTTGCTTATAAACTGGACGGCGACACTGTGACGCTGTACGGTCAGGTCGTTGACGCCATTACGCGTAAGGATGCTGAAAGGCGTGTGAAGAAGATAGAGGGCATCGAGCAAGTGGTAAACAACATTCAGGTGTTGCCCACATCCGGGTTTGACAACACGATTCGCGTTCGCACGTATAGAACGTTAGTCCGCACGGGCAGCCTCTATCGTTACTTTCAGGGCGCGAATCCTTCGATACACATTGTCGTCAATCGCGGGCACGTGGCGCTTGAAGGCGTAGTTTCAAACAGGATGGATAGCCAGCTCGCATACACAGCAGCGAGAGGCATTTCCGGCGTCTTCTCTGTCACCAACAACCTGCGTGTTGAAAGGGATAACTAATCAAGCTCTGGCCGAGCGAGATAAATGAACTCGCCCGGCCAGACATGCGTTAAATCACCACGAGCTAGTCGGCAGCGAGCGGCAATAGAGCAACAAAGCAGTCTTTTGTCGTTCATAATTTCAGTGGTGGCTCGTAGGATGAGGATTTATGGAGGGTGAACAGATGGGTGTGAGTCTAGACAAAATTAAACAAACGCGGAGAGGGATGCAGGCGCTGATTATCGCTCTGGCTATCGCTATTGCGGCGGGGCTGGGTTTTGAAATAGAAAAGCATGCCTCGGCTCAACAATCGCAGGCGCAGTTGCCCACGCCAGCCGATTTATCGCGCACTTTCATTAATGTGGCCAAACAGGTCAAGCCTGCTGTAGTCAATATTGATGTGGTCGAAAAGTCGAAGAGATCGGCAATGCGACTGCCTGAAGGTTTCCCGGATATACCCGGCCTTGGCGGCGGGCAACCCCGTCGCCAGCGCGGCACAGGGTCAGGCGTAATCATCAGTTCCGACGGCTACATTCTTACAAATAATCACGTCGCAGCCGATGCCGAGCAGATCAACGTAAAGCTTGCCGACGGGCGCGAATTCAAAGCGAAGCGTATCGGCACGGACAAGGAGACGGATCTGGCCGTTATCAAGATCGAAGCACAAGGATTGGCTTTTGCGAAGCTCGGAAATTCCGACGCGCTGGAGCAGGGCGAGTGGGTGATCGCGCTCGGCAGCCCGTTCGGCCTTGAGCAGACGATGACTGCCGGGATCGTTTCGGCGATAGGCCGTGACCTGGGAGCCGGGGCAGGCCAGTTCACGCATTTCATACAGACCGACGCTTCGATCAATCCGGGCAATTCGGGCGGCCCCTTGATCAACATGCAAGGCGAAGTCATCGGCATTAACGCGCTGATCTTTTCGCAATCCGGCACCAGTTCGGGAATCGGCTTTGCTATTCCGTCAAACCTTGCCAACAAAGTCTATGCGCAGCTTATCAAGAGCGGCAAAGTGACGCGCGGGTATTTGGGAGTCTATCTCAGACCTGTAACCCCCACCCTTGCAAAGGCGATAGGTTACGAAGGGACTGACGGCGCGCAGGTTCAGGACATCACTAAAGAAGACAGCCCAGCGGCCCGTGCCGGTCTGCGCAGCGGCGACGTCATTGTTGAATTCGAAGGCAAGCCGATCAAGAATCCTTCGCAACTCACAGAACTTGTTGCAGACACGCCCATAGGCAAACCTGCTCAACTCAAGTACGTGCGCGATGGCCGCACGCAGACGGCGACCGTCAATCTAGGCGAGCGCCCGGCCACAGGTGAAGTTCAGGAGCAAAAGCAAGGCGAGGATGACGAGAATGGCAGCCCGCTCGGCATTTCAACTCAGACCGTGACGCCCGATATAGCTCGCGAGTTGAAATTGAGGATTACTTCGGGAGTGGTTGTTCAAAACATCCAAACTGATAGCCCTGCCGCAGAAGTTCTTCAGCGCGGTGACGTGATTCATCGCATCAATCGCATGCCGGTCACCAATCGTCAGGATTACGTCAGAGCGATGCAATCGCTCAAGGGCGATAAAGAGATCGCGCTTCAGATTGAACGCGGCGGCCAGCTTCAATTCATAATCGTGACATTGGATTGATGAATCAATAGCCGGAACAATTTTCTGATGTGGCGTACGGGGCGGTTAAATTTCAACCGCCCCGATTTTTTTCGCTAGGGCCTTGGACTCGTCGCATTCGACCGGCTGTTGTAAGCTCTGTTCATCGCGTATAATCAAGCAGCATGAAAAGCTCCAAATGTTTTTCCGCACTCGCGCTGATTGCAATCTTCGCATCAATGACTTTCAGCCTACCTGTTATCGCTCGCCAGCAAGCTAACGGTTCGGCCAACCTTTACTCGTCACAACTCGTGGCTGAACTTAAGCAATTGCAGCAGGCAGCGCTCGCAAGCGAATACGCCTACAAGCAGGTTGCGCATCTGTCGAACAACATAGGCCCGCGCTTGACCGGATCACTGCAAGCTGAGCACGCGGTTAAGTACGTGGCTGACGAAATGCGGCGACTTGGATTAGACGTTCGACTCGAAAAAGTGACAGTGCCGCACTGGGTGCGCGGGGTCGAAACGGGCGAGCTTGTTCAATTCACAGGGCAGGCTAGTGGTACCACTCAAAAGATCGTTCTGACGGCGCTTGGCGGCAGCGTCGCCACCGAGCGCGAAGGGGTGACGGCTGATGTATTAGTCGTCGAGAATTTCGATCAGCTTCGCGCGATGGGGCGCGAGCGCGTGGCCGGAAAGATAGTCCTTTTCAACGCGCGATTCGACAAGGCGATGGCCGCACAAGGTTTTGCCATGGATGCATACGGGCAAGCGGTCGTATATCGCGGCGTGGGCGCAAGCGAGGCCGCGCGCCTCGGCGCAACGGCTGCTATTATTCGCTCTGTAGGCGGCGCAGATTTCCGTTTGCCGCACACGGGTTCTCTTCGCTATTTGGATGATGCGCCAAAGATTCCTGCCGCCGCCGTCGCGGCAGAAGACGCTGATTTGATCGCTTATCTTGCCGCTCAAGGCAATGTGCGAATGCGCCTGACGCTCACGCCGCAGACGCTTCCCGATACCACAAGCTACAACGTCGTCGCGGACATCAAAGGAAGCGAGCATCCCGAACAGATCGTCATCGTATCAGGCCATCTTGATTCGTGGGATTTGGGAACAGGCGCGATTGATGACGGAGCGGGCGTGGCTGTGGCGATGCAGACGGCCAATTTGATAAAGCAACTCAAGCTGCGCCCCAAACGGACGGTTCGCGTTATCGCTTGGATGAATGAAGAGAATGGATTGAGAGGCGGAATCACTTACGCGCAAGATCACAAGGCGGAACTGGCAAATCATGTTGCGGCAATCGAGATCGATACTGGCGCGGGCCATCCCTTAGGGTTTTCCGCGCACGCAAGCAACAAAGCCATAGAGATGCTCACTCCGTTGTCGGCAATCCTGCAAACTTCAGGCGCGGGCATCGTGCGACAGACTCAGAACCCAGAGGGAGCAGATGTTTCGCCGCTCGACGCGGCAGGCGTGCCGACGCTCGCGCCGATTCAGGATGCGCGCACTTACTTTTATTATCACCACACAGCCGCAGACACTTTAGACAAGATAGTCCCGCGCGAGCTTGCGGAAAACGCTGCGGTGATGGCTGTGCTGGCTTACGCGATTGCCAGTCTGCCGGAGCCGCTGCCGCGCTGAATAAGCAATTAAGAATTACGAATTAAGAATTAAAAATCGAGGATTGAAGAGTAATTCTTAATTCGTAATTTTTAATTCTTAATTTCCTCATTCGTAGCGAAGCGCGATCATCGGATCAACTTTTGTAGCACGTCGCGCAGGGATGTAGCTTGCAAACATAGCCACTGCCACCAGCACAATCGAGATCACTGCAAACGTAGCCGGGTCGGTCGCACTCACCCCGAAAAGCAGGCTCTCCATCACGCGAGTCAATGCGAAAGCAGAAACAAGCCCTATCGCTACTCCGACCGAAACAAGCTTCACGCCTTGCCCGACGACAAGCTTCAATACATCGCTGCGATTGGCTCCCAGAGCCATTCTTACGCCGATCTCGTGCGTGCGTTGTGTGACTGAATAGCTCATCACTCCGTAGATTCCTACTGCCGCAAGCGCGAGCGCCACACCCGCAAAGATCGCAAGCAACAGCATGTTGAATCGCTCGCGCGCGACTGATTGAGCCAGTATCGCTTCCATAGTCGAGACGTTTGAAACCGGCTGATCTTTATCCACCGCCCAGACTTCGTTTCGCACTGCGGCGGCAAGTTGCAAAGGATCACCCGATGTGCGAACTACGAGATCACGCGGCGCGAAGTACGGCATTTGACTGTAAGTGAAATAGACTTGCGGCTTCGGATCAATGTCCAACTCGAATTGCCTCACGTCTTTTACTACTCCTACGACCGACATCCATGCTTCATCCGAATCGTACCGGCCCATCTTTAACCGTTTGCCAATCGGGTCTTCGTCGGGCCAGAACGTGCGCGCCGTAGACTCGCTGACGATAATGGAGGCGCGCGTGTCGGCCCTGTCCTGGCTGCTGAATTCGCGCCCCTTCGATAAAGCAATGCCCATCGTGCGAAAATAGCCGTCGCTTACTACGCGCGAGATTACTATCGGAATTTGATCAACGGGCGGCTCGGGGCGGCCTTCGATTGTGACGCCAGAGTTGTTGCCTTTGAAGGTCAACGGAAGATTGGTGATGACGCCAGCCGATTCGACACCCGGCAGAGATTCGATCCGCTGCAATATCTCGTTGTAAAACGCAGTGCGCTTGGCGCGGTTAGGATACTTCGAGCGAGGAAGGACTACATTCATCGTCAGAAGATTGGCGGAATTAAATCCCGGATCAACACTGCGCAATCTGAAGAAGCTGTTGATCATCAAACCTGCGCCGACCAGCAACAAAAGCGCGATTGCGACTTCGGCAACTACGAGCAGGCTTCTAACCGAGTTGCGGCCTGCGCTCGACGTACCTTTCCCGCCTTCCTTCAGCGCTTCATTCAAGTTTGGTCTTGACGCTTGCAGCGCAGGAACCAAACCGAAAATTACTCCCGTCAGCAAGGAGATCAGGAAAGTAAAACCGAGCACCGTCGCGTCAATGCTGATCGCTTTCGCCTGCGAAAGATTTGGAGGGATGAGCGTTGTCAGAAGCTTCAATCCAAACACGGCAAGCAGCAATCCTACAGCGCCGCCCAACGCCGCCAGCAAAACGCTTTCGGTAAGAAA
>DATEKX010000070.1:0-17932 GCA_035277165.1 Blastocatellia bacterium
GCACGCTAACACCTGCCGCGCGCAACTCTTCTTCCAAAGGGTTCCCCGAATAGAAAACAGCAACTACTACAGTGTGCCCGCGCTGCTTTAACCCTATGGCGAGCGCGACAAGCTGCCGCTCTGCTCCGCCGTAGTTCAGACTGCGAATCAGAAACAGAAGCTTCATCGCTCGGCGCTTGTCCTTTGTTTGAATAAACGCGTGAGCATAAACGACAAGTAACAGAGCGAGAGCATGTATACGATACTGGTCGAAAGCGCGATACCGGCAACTCCGAGCCATCGCATCAATAGATAATCCAGACCTATATTGAAGGCGAAATTTATCGCTGCTCCGCGCATCAAAACATGGTTGGCTTTCATGGATGCGATCAGGCGTATGAGAAGATTTACAAGCGTGTAAAACGGCAGTTGCAGCAGGTAAAGACTCTGCACACGCACGACCTCTTGCGCGTCTTCGTTAGTAAAAGCGCCTCCTACGAATAGCAGACTCACCAGAGGCTTCGAGCACAATATAAGGATCGCTGTCGCCGGAAGAGTTGTAACCAGTATCAGCGGTATGTAAGTTCTCAGCACGCTCTTGATGCCTGCCCAATCGTCAGCCGCCGCCATTCGAGAAAATTGAGGCAAGACGGCTGTTGTCAATGCAACAGAGCCTATGGCTACAACTACGGCGACTATCTTGCTGCTGTAATTCAAAACAGAGACGCTGCCTGCGCCGAGCATGGCTGCCATTGATTGATCAACCAACAGCGAACTGCAGGTCAAACAACTACCCGCAATCATCGGCGCACACTGATTTCGGATTTGTATCAGAGCGGCGCTTGAGCCGTGCCAGCGAGGCAGAACGCTAACACCCTGCCGCTTCAGCCCGCGAGCCAGCAACGCGCATCTGAGCGCCTCGCCTGTCACCGTTCCCAGCACGAGCGCAAAGGGCTGCCATGCGACGCCTGAAAAATAGACGAACAACATCAACATCAACGGTGTTGCGATTGGCGTCGCGGCGGTCAGGGCAAACCGCTCGCCCGCATTGAGCACAGCGCTCCAGGTGGTTGCTATCCCGCTCAACACAATTGTGGGAAGCAACACAAAGAATAAAGTTCGAGTCAGCGCCATCTTATCCGCATCGAAACTCGACCCGATGAACTGGAGCGCGTATGGCCCTGTCAGTCCCATCAGAATCGAAACAACTGTCAGCAGCAGCGCAATCCACACGGTCACGCTGGATAAAAGCTTCTGCGCCGCGCCTTGTCCATCCTGATCGCGCACTTGAACATAGGCTGGAATTAAAACGGAATTCAGCGTGCCTGTGATTAAATTCATGACAAACGCCGGAAGCGCGAAGGCCACCAGATAAGCATCCAGACTATCAGCTACGCCTAATTTGCGAGCTATTACCATCTCCTTGAAAGTTGCAGCGCTCTTGACCAGAAGTGTGAGCATTCCGACCGTCAACATGGCCGAGAAGATGCGACGGTTTACAGATGCCTGTTGCCAGGACAGCCATCGAGCAGGGCTGAATGTGGAAACCAGCTTCGCTCGTAATCCGATAACTGCGCTCGCTGGATCAGCTTTGCGAATCTCTTGCATAAAGATGTCTATTGTTCTTTGATCGGAATCGGGCTGCCTCTATACGGCTGTTTGCTTCGGCTCCTGCTCGTAACCATACGAGTAACGCGCATAGTAGTAATCGTCATAGCCTTCGTTGCGCAGGTCTATATTGTTGAGCACCACGCCGAATATCTTCGCCCCGACGCTTGCAAGTTCCTGTCGAGCGCGGCATACAACATAGCGCGTGCTCTTGCCGCCGTGAACCACGAGTATCACTCCGTCAACCATCCTCGAAAGTATCACAGGGTCAGTCACGTTTATCAGCGGCGGCGAATCAATCAATATGTGATCGTAACGCTCTGAAAGCAGCGCCAGCATATTTCGCATCTTCTCGGAACTGATCAACTCAGCCGGGTTCGGCGGTATCGGGCCGCACGGAAGCAGCGACACGTTGTTGATTGGCAGCTTCTGAATCAACCCGTCAATCGTCACGTCACGCGAGAGGTAAGTAGAAAGGCCGAGCACGTGATCAACGCCAAACACTTTATGCGTTGTCGGCTTGCGCAGGTCGCAGTCAATTATCAACACGCTTGCGCCAAGCTGCGCGAGGCTTATGGCCGTGTTGATGCAGGTGGTCGTCTTGCCTTCGCCGGGCTGACTGCTTGTGACCAACACCATCTTAGGCGGGCGGCCAGCCGCCGAAAGCAGTACGGAAGTCCTCAAGGCGCGATATGCTTCGGCAGCCGTCGAGCGCGTGTCGAGCGCCATCAACTGGCCGGGCTTGAACTCGCCAAGCCCCGGCAGCCGCGTCCCTTCGGAAATTGATTTGTGCTTGCCTGCATTCTTCGACGCGAGCTTGCGCGCAGAGCTTGCGCTTATCGCAGGTATCACGCCGAGCGCAGGCAGTTGCACATAGCGCGTCACATCCTCGACGTTCTTAATCGTGTTGTCGAGGTATTCGAGCAGGAAGACAAGGCCGACGCTGCCCGCAAGGCTTACCATAAATGCGAGCATCATCATCAGCGCGCGTTTCGGGCCTACGGGTTTCTTTGGCACGGCTGCGCGCTCTATCACTCGTATGTTGTTGTGCTGTTCTGCGACCTGCGCCTTTGCCTGATTCGTCTTCTGCAAAAAATCCGTGTAAAGCGAACGGGCCGTGTCGAGGTCTTGCTTGAGTATGTTGTACTGGATTGCCGCCTGATTCTCCTGCGCCGCTTCGCCTTTCGATTTTTCGAGAGCGCCCGTCAGAGAGTTTTCATCCTGCACCGCGCGCTCATAATCAAGTTGCAGTTTCTTTTCGAGGTTGCCGCGCGTGGCATTGATCTGCTCCTGAACTGTGGACATCTGCTGCTGCACTTCCACGACGCGTGAATTCTTCGGGCCATATTTGACGCGAAGCTGCGCGGCTGTCGTTTGAAGCTCGTTGAATTGTTTTTGCAACTCGCCAAGCCTCGGGTCAGAAAAAGCATCGGGCAGTTGCGCGATGTGGCCGTCTTTCACTTCCTGATAAAGCGTCTGCTTGAGCATGCGGTCGGTTTCGGCGCGCAGAAGCTGATCGTGCAACCGCGCAAGCTTTTCAGTTGTGAGCGTGGCTTGTTGATTTCTTTCGTCGTTGATCGAAAAGATATTGTGATCGCTGGTGTAATTGGCAAGCGCCTGTTCGGCCTGTTCGACTTTCGCTTTCAACTCGCGCGTCGAAGCATCGAGCCAGCTTGCCGTATGAGTATACTTTTCGGTCTTGGCTTGAAAGTTTCGCTGCTTGAACGCTCGCGCGATGCCGTTGACGACGGCAGCCGCAAGCGGCGCGTCCGTATGAGTGAAAGCCACTTTCAACGCGCGCGTATCCCTGAGCGGCTCGATGGTCAAATTCTCTTCGAGCGCTTCGACGTAAGGCGCAAGTCGCGCAGTCTCTTCGGGCGAGCGGGCGGTTGTGTCTTCGTCCGTATCTGCTTCAAATATTTCCGACTCTTCGGTTTCGCTTTTATTTTCATTCCTGCCGATGAAAGTCTTGAACGTGTTCCAGAAAGATTTCTCGTCGGCTTGAATGAACTTCGAGTTCTGATCGAGCTTGAGATTGGCAACCACATCTTCGTGCAATTCGCGGCTGTTGAGCATGAGCACCTTCGTCCTGAGATTGACCTGATATTGCGGGTCGGAATCATCGTTGATGACGAGGTCGCCGGACTTCACGACGGTCGAGTTCTCTTTTCCTATCTCGATGATGGTCGTCGCTTGATAGATGGCTTTAGCGCGAATCATCTCGATGGTAACGAGCGATGTTACGATAAGCACTATGCTGGCGATCAACCATTTGCGCTTACGCAAGGCGCGCCACATTTCTCTGAGTTGCACCTTGTCGTCACCCCTGCCGTAACCGTAGCCATAATCTCTATACCCGCCCGAAATCGCAGTTCCAGACAGTTCGCTCGGAGCGATTTCTACCGGGCTGGATTTTTCAATCTCGAATCTTTCATCTGCCATTGCGAATACTCCAATCTTTAATAACCGTAGCGCACAGGGATGCGCGCGGCGCTGACGCCGAATGCTCTCAGCAGCGTGCCGCCAACGGATTTGAGTCGGCTGTTGGGGATGATGATGATGTCGTTAGCCAGTATCGGCACATCGCTTTTCTTGCCGTTCATCACAGCAGGAACGTCTACAGCGATTTCCTGTCGCTTGCCGCTCGACATCTCTTCGCGGAAGATGATCGCGCGAGTTGCAGCCGCTTGAAACGTCGTGCCTTGCGCGAGCGATATTGCCTGCCGCAGTGTTGTGCCTTCTTTGAGCGGGAACGAACCCGGCGCGTTCACTTCACCGGCAACGAAGAAAATATCCGTAGGCGGAATGTGAATGATGTCGCCCGGCCCTATGCCGATGTCCCGATCGAAGTTGCCGCGCAGCAGTCCGTTGATGTTGACCTTCAGCAATTCGTACTTCGCTTTCGCGTCAACATTCGCGCCTGTAGTTTGCGGCTGCGCATCGCTCGTAATATTTGAAATCTCAGATTTGACATTCGAGATTTCTGCCTTGATCTCTCGGATGACGAACGCGGTCGCGCCGTAGTTTTCGCTCAATCCGCCCGCGATGGTCAGCAGTTTCAATAGCGATGGCTGCCCTTCGACCTGATAAAGACCGGGACGGCGCACGGCCCCTTGAACGAAGTAGGTGTGGCTGTTTATCTGCAAGACTGCGACGCTGACTTGCGGGTCTTGCAGATAGTCGCCGCGCAGGCGGTCTGCGAGGAGTTTGGATAATTCATCAGTGGTCTTTTGCTGAACAGGAATGCGGCCAACAAAGGGCAGAGTTATATGGCCGTCGCTGCCCACTCGAAACGCGCGCGAAAGTTCGGGCGCGTCTTCGACGATAATCTCGATCACGTCGCTCGGCCCGATTCGATAATCTTCACCCGGCGAAACGATGATGTTCGGCATCACCGTATCGGAGTTTGAAGATTGAGCGGTCGGCTGGTATAGCTTCTGCTGGCGTCGCTCCTGCGCGTCAGTCTTGAAGAAGCTTCCGGCAAAAAGCACCATTGCTGCGACTATTGATGCTGAAACTAATCTATGGATGCGTGAGCTTGTAGCTTTTGTCATCGCCTCGGATACTCCTGTTACAAATGCTAATTCATTTACTTTCTCGACCGGCCTTCGCGCGCTTTCGGTTGTGACTGTTCCTATGTGCGAAACGATTGCGGCCAACAGCAGGAACAACAATGCGTTCGACGGCAATTGAAGATTGAAATCGAAGAGGCTGTGCGTAAGCAGGCCGAACAAGCCTGCGCCGCCTCCGAGCGCGAACGCTCGAAGAAGCGGGTCACGAGATTTCGCGCCGCGCGCGACTGCGCGAAACAAAGACACGATGAACCACGCGATGATAGCGCCGCCGATGATTCCACAATCGGCCAGCGTTTGCAGGTAATCGTTGTGCGCGCGGTCTACTGAATACGATGCGCCTGCTGAATTCACCACATCGGCTTTGCTGTAGAGCGGGTAAGCAGTCTCGTAAGCGCCAAAGCCTACGCCCGTGATCGGGTTTGCGCTTATCATCGCAAGAGTGTCGCGCCATATCCACCCGCGACTTGCGAAAAACGTTTCGGCCTTCGGGTCTTCGCTGACGAGGTTTGTTCGAGTCACTCGATTAAGCACGCGCTCAGGCCCCGTCCAGTAAACGCCCGCAGAAATCGCAGCAACGATTAGCCCGACGAGCGCGACCGATTGCAAAGACCTCGCGACACTACGACGCGGCTCATCTTTGCGAATGCTCATCAAAGCGAGAAATACTAATTCGGCGGCGAGGCTTATCATTCCTCCGCGCGACAGCGAAGCGACAGCGGCAACTACCATCATCGTCGCGGCGAACAAGTGAAAGAGTCGCGCATCGCGCTTTGCGGCTCGCGTAATTACCATTGCAAACGGCAACGGCGCGAGCATTTCCATATAACCCGCGAAGTGGTTGTGATTGACGAATGGGCCGAACGGCGATGTCACGCCCGCCCCGGCTTGCCTCAGCCAGTAGAAGCGACCGTTCCATGTGAAATGCTGGGCGAGCGCAAAGATCGCCATCGCCAATCCGTATGCGGTCAAAATCGCGGCAACCGCGCGCACACGGTTGTAGCTCGTAAAAAAGTTCGCGGCTATGACGAACGCGACGAGCAAAAACAGTAGAACCAGAGCCACAACGCGCGTCGCTTCAACGTCCGTCGAGAGGCTCAATCTGCGCCCGTCGCTTGCCGTGAAGGCGAGGCTTTGAACGAAAACGAAAATGAGCAGGGCCGCCAGCGGCAGCGCAGTCTTTGGCACTCTGACGGCGAGTTGTTTGTCTATTAATACTTTCGCGCCCCACATCAAAACGAGCGCGACCATCATCAACTCGAAGATCGCGACGGCCCACGCCTCGACAGCCCCGTGAGCGAGCGCTGTGAAGATGATTGCGACGATGAGTCCTATGAAGATGGCTTTATCGAGTCGCGTGCTCATCGGCTCTGTTTCACCTCGGTGAGCGTGAAGTCGTCGAACCAGACAGTGCCCGTCGTCGGTTCGTCATAACTGAACTTCGATTTGCGTTTGACGGTAACGTAAAAAGCATCTGGGATTTGAGGCGCGGTGAATTCGATTGCCAGTTGTTGCCATCCGGTTTGCGCTAAGTCGACAGGCTCAGATACGGCTATCAAGTCTCCGGCGCGCGTTGTCACTGCGATTCGCGGGCCTTCGGTCGTGACAAGTTTTTCCGCCTTCGCGTAGCACTCCAGCAGGTAGCGCGCGCCTGAATTGAGTACTGTCAACTGGCGAATCTCGTTTGTCAGGCGCGTTGTATCGCGGCCTGTGAAATCTACTCTGAGCGCGCGCGAGCCACTGTGCGCCTGACCCGCAGAGATTTTGATCTTTGCGTAATCGCTGCGGTCAATCGTCCAGTTGAACTGCGCAAAGCCTTTCACGATGTCGGATTCAAAACTGCCGTTCCAGATGAACGGGCGCTCTTTGCCGTCATCGCTTGCGAGATCAACCCAGAGCTTGCGCGCAAGCTCTAAGCGATCAGAACCGGCGAGCGCATTTATGAACTCGCTCGTTTCGGGCAGAGCCAATCGCGCTTTGCGTTCGATCTGGTTGAAGACGTTTGCAGCGTCGTCTGCGCGCGACTGCTTTAACAGAAACCCGGCAAGCGCGAGTTTCGATTTCGCATCCGAGGCTGTGACGGCTTCCACTGCTTCGAGCTTGCCGCCTGATGCGCGCCAAACAATGGCGAGCGTTACCGGCAGTAATTTCTGATTCGCGGCGCATACAACGCGAAACTCAGAGACAGCCTGTCCCAGTTTGCCCGTTCTGAGCAAAAGATTAGCAAGCTGCCAATGCGCCTCTGTTTTATTGGGCGCGAGGCGGAGCGCTTCTCTGAGCGAGGCTTCGGCTGCCTGAGCCTCTCCGTTCGATTCTTTGATCGTTGCCAGCAGAATGTGAAAGGTGTAGTTATGCGGGGAGAGATTGATGGCTTGAAGCGCATAGGCTTCGGCATCCGCCATCTCCGATGCGGCGGCAAGCCGCGCGTTCAGTCGCGCAGAGTTGGGAAAGTATCGAACGGCGGATCGAAGCGTATCGCGTGATACGTTTGCTCGCTCGTCTGTCAAAGCGCTGACGATAAAGTTAGAGATGATCGCATAGGAAAGCATTGCACACAGGCACGAAACGACGAGCGCCAGGACTGCTTTCGCTGCAGGTTTGTTTATTGATAACTCGAAAAACATTGAAATAAAACGATGGCCCGAATCCCATATGAAGCGAACACTTCAAAACACACTGAGGACGCGAAGTGTTAAGCCCCTAAGGGAAGCCGCGAATTGCGGCAGATCGGATTGTGCTGCGAATGCCAATGGGAGATTATTAATAGGGACACGCGACAGTTTGCTTAACGTCAAAGAGGCTCAATGCAGCTATTGTCAAATTCTTTACTGCACACGGTTTACCCAAAGGCTTGCTCGATCTATTTTTCTCGCAACCAGAACTCTGGTCCGATATAACAAAACTTAATAATGTGATTTTTTCCGAGACACCTCACACATACGTTGCTTGGATTGAACAAACCCCGTGCCGGGAAGGCGAAAAGCTTTCAAGTTGTTGCTTTTTAACTGTGGATAAAGCATTTGTTTGCTAATTGTATTGACTGTTTTTACTGCGAATTCAACAGGCAAAGCTGACAATTGTGGCTTTCTGCTCAGTGAAGATTTCCAAATATTTTTTCTTAAACGTAAATAGAGAATGCCAAAATCTGAGACTTTACCGAAATATGTCGCGCTCGTATGCCGAAATATGTCGCACGGGGCTGTCAAATATTGGTACCCGTATTCGGTATTTCCACGCGCATTTCGATTTGTTTCATCACACCGGCTATCAGGGTTGACCTCTCGGAAACCTGCAATCAAAATCTGTACGCATCGCTTTTGTAACCGTCGAGCGGGCTTCGGCGTTATACTTTCATCCGGTTGAGCAAACAACTTTTCGACGAAAGAGAGCCTTATGAAGATCAAGCTTTCGGCGCTGATGTTCTGCATCGCATTCATAGCTTCGGCCTCGGCCAATACCAATCAACTTCCTGCGATCAGTTGGAATGATTCGACGCGCGATGTTTATATAAACAACGAACTGGATCGCAGCGCGCAGGTTATGACTGCGGACAGCCCATCCCGGCTCGCGTTGATTTCACCGAAGCTCGAACGCGCGCTCATACTCGACGTGTCCGAACACACAGTCAACGCTGTTTCAAAAGACGCTTTTCATATCGCAGCGGATCACAATTCGGCCTCTTCGGATGCAGGCGTCGCTATGGTAACAGTCGGCAAGTTCACGCGAGTTGACGGCCCCATCTATTTCTTTGCCGTAGACGGAAAGCCCATACTGATTCGCGCTCATCCGGGGATTACGGGCGAGATGACCGCGGACAAATTGTGGGAGACCGTTCCCGTATGGCGTTCTGTGATGGAAAGCTATCAGCCAGATGCGAGTGCGGTTGCCCAGATCAAATCGAACACGGCGGAGACAAAAGTTACTTTGCTTTATGGGACGTGGTGCCCCGACAGCAAGAACTACGTGCCGCGATTGATTAAAGCGCTGAAGCTTGCGGGAAACGACAAGATTCAAGTGAAGCTCGTCGGCATAGATAACCAATTCCGCGAGCCTGTGGACGCGGTGCAACCTCGCCAGATAACAAACGTGCCGACTGTGATTGTTGAGCGCGGCGGGCAGGAGATTGGTCGCATAATCGAAACGCCTGCGGCCAAGAGTATGGAAGAAGACCTGGCGGCCATCTTGAGCGGCAAGCCTATCGTTCACAATGGCCGTTGGGATCGCGGGCCGAGGATTGCCAGCGGCGTTTATTCATACCGCGATGCGGCAGGCCGCGAGCGCGGGATTGAAAACTGGGAATTGTTCAGCACGGCGGAAGGCGGCTATCTCGTCCACAGCCGAGTCGTCGCAGGAGATGTGACAACAGATGTCTTTCATCGCGTGGATGCGGGGCGACGGCCCACATTCGTTGAAGTGACGAAGCAGCGCGGCGACGAAAGAACTCGCACGCGATACAACATCGACAGCCACACGATGACGGCTCGCATGCGCGGAAGCGTATCAGGAGTGATATCACAAACGATTGAAGTGCCCGACGGGTTTTGTTTGTCATCGCCGAGCCTGGCGGCTGAGGGTTTAAGATGGGCGAAAACAAACAGCGGCGATCAAAAAGCTTTGATGATCTATTTTGCTCCGGCTGATTTTGACCATGCGTTAGGCACGCTTGAGGCTTTGAGCTATGAAAGCAAAGGCGAAGAAACAGTGCGCGTGCCTGCCGGAGAATTTCGCGCGCGACACGTCAATATTAAAACAGGTAAAGGAGCGAGCGAGTCGTGGTTCCACTCGCAGCTTCCAATTCCTGTGCGAGTGAAGGCAGGCGAGATGGAATACGTTTTGACTTCACTTGAATCGGCACGCGGTAAATAAGTAGCCACGAATTGCACGAATGATTACGAATAAACACGAATGATGATATTCGTGCAATTCGTGGCTGGCTATTCTATCTCTTGTTTTCGCCTGCGCGATAATTTAATCGCCGCGTCCCAGCGCTTTCGCCAGAAGCCGCGCCGTCCGGCCCTCCATTGTTTGAATGCCGCGCGCATTCGTAGATTCTGTTTATGCGCAACCTTGTAGACGGCTGTGGATTTGATTGCCTCATATATCCGAGTCTTGAAAGACGTGAATCGTTCATACATCCAGGCAAACCATCCGATGCGCAATAGATTTGGACGGGTCAAATTGAATATGCGCGCAACTAAAGCTGTGCCTGCGACCTTAGCCGCAATGACTATGACAAGGCCGAGCGTTGGCCGTCCGTGGGAGATGAAGTAAAGTGCGGCGAGTTTTACAGGAATAAGCAAAAGCGACGGAGCGCCGAAAAACGCCAGCGCCCCGTAAGGCGGGAGCCTTAAGATTAAAGATTCAATCTGGTGAAATACCGGCAAGCGCCCGATGGCAGCGGCAAGGCGCGCCAGATCATCCCACAACCAGTCTTCAAGCAGGATGAAGATTGCCGCTAGAAAGACAAAAGGCGCGGCCAGTAATCTTTTCAAAAACTTTGCTACAGAAGCTCCGTTCTTATTTTGCTCAAACATCGTTCGCTTTCAGACGCCGCGCGCCGCCTGTTTATGACAAGAAGTTCGCGAAGTGTTCAGCTTTCACATATTTTTCGGCAACCGCCCGTCCAACTTCTTGAAGCTCTGAAATATGAGCCACCGAATCGAGCGCCTGAACATCTTCCGGCTGGATGTGAGGCAGTTTCAAGTCATCCAATCCCTCGCGCGACAGTTCCGCGTTGTATCGCATATAGGTGAACAGTTTCGATTGCGTAGGGCCTTTCTTATCAATCAAGTCGCCTACTTCACTGTCAATCACATCCCCGGTCAGGCATTTGCCGAAGACGCGACACAATAAATCCTGCTCGTTCTGCGCGGCGAACATCAACGCCGAAGGAATAGAACTCGCGTTATAGATCAAGTTCATTTCATTGGGCTGCAACAAAGCGTTAGCTTTCGGGTTCAGCCCTGTTCCGATTGACACGAGCAGCATTTGATCTTCGCCCGTCGGCCAGTTCAGGTTGTAAGGCTCGACGGTCGCCATAAGGAACAATTGAAAGGCGGGGTTGTTATACATCGTCACGCCCCCATCTACGAAGATGAAATCCGAATCCCCGACCTTAACAACCTCTGGCGGAAAATAGACCGGCGCGGCTGTGCTGGCGCGAACAAGCTGCCATAAAGGCAGGTTCAAATTGCAATCGAAGCGATTACAATCATTATACTTTGCCGCAGGGTTGTTAGAGACGGGCCACGGCGAATCTGTAGTGGCGTTGCGCATGACGAGCAGCAGGAAGGTCTTTAGCTTGTCAGTGCCCAGTGTAGCTATCGGCTCGCCTGTCTTTTCTGCTATCACCGTTTGAAGCTGTTGGGCGAGATTTTTGTCCACGAATTTATTACGATAAAAGCGATCAAGCAATCTCGCTTTGCTGAACATGGCCGGACCGCTCTGGACGTAAAAATCTCGAATTTCGTCAACTCGCATCCCCAGCGATAGACACGTTGCGATGATCGCGCCCGTGCTCGTACCGGCAACGTAATCGAAGTAGTCGGCAAGCACAAAGCTGTTGTCGCGCGACAACTCCTTTTGAAGCTCGCTTTCTATTTTGGCTAATATTTCCAGCGTCATTATTCCGCGAATGCCGCCCCCATCGAGCGCAAGCAGTTTTCGCGGCCCTGTCTTTTTGAGTTTGTCTTGAACAGACATTTCCATTCTCCTCTTTACGATTAAAGTTTTGTAGGATTAATAACGTTGACTTCTCCGCCCGCTTCTTCTATCGCTTTGGCGAAGTGCGAAGTGCCGCCGGGGCCGTCGCCTGCGGACTTCTCGTCCCAGACCAGCACGGCATAGAGCTTACCGGAGCCAGCTTCCTCGCGGGCTGTATCTATCATCCAGAGGTTAGCGCTTTCAAAGGGCGACAAGCCTTCGACCGTCGGTTCGCCGCGTTCGTGTTGAAACCGGGTCTCGACGTTCGGATGATTGCGTAATGCGTAATAACGCTCTTCCCAGTTACCGGTATTTAATTTCACAGACTGATCGAGGAATTCCTGCTCGGGAAGCGCTATCAGCAATCGGATGTGAGCGCCTCGCTCAACGCAGCATTCGGCAAACAGTATGTCTGCGCCGCGTGCGCCGCCCGATATGCCCAAGTCTTTTTCGCCTATCTGCCAATCCGCGAGAGCTTGCGCTATGGCCTCGCGCACTACTTTCTCTTTTTCGGGAGGGAAACGCGGTTTAGGGCGATCCGGTTTATCAATCATATGGCCGCTCGACGCCACGACTTTTTCAAACTCAGATTTCGATTGCATGATTTCAATACCTCCAGCCGTATTCATACTTGAATGACTGCCCAATTACAAGAAGGTTGCCGCAACCTGTCGGTTCGCATTCAGCCCTCAGCTTGACATACATCGCTTCAACAAGGATGCTATTTATTTGGCTTGAAGCGTTGGTTCTCGCCAATGCGCATCATGACTTCACAATCAAAATGAGGAGCTGTTGAATGGCGAACAAGTACGTCTACATTTTTGCGAACGGAGAAGCGGACGGCGACGGTGACATGAAAGACCTGCTCGGCGGCAAAGGCGCGGGGTTGGCTGAGATGACTAACACGGGGCTGCCCGTGCCTCCCGGCTTCACCATCACGACTCAGGCTTGCAATGAATATTATTCGATGAGCCAGCAATTCCCCAGTGGAATGTGGGAGCAGACGCTCGCGGCTATGATAGAAATCGAGCGCGCAACCGGAAAGAAGTTCGGCGACCCCCAAAACCCGCTGCTCGTCAGCGTGCGCTCTGGCTCGAAGTTTTCCATGCCTGGGATGATGGACACTGTGTTGAATCTCGGACTCAACGAAGAGACGCTCAAGGGACTAGCCGCGCTCACCTCGAACGAGCGGTTTGCCTATGACGCATACCGCCGCTTCATTCAGATGTTCGGCAAGATAGTGCTCGGAATTGAAGGCGAAGTCTTCGATCACGCATTCGATGCGGCAAAACGCAAAGCCCGCGCTGACCTCGACACAGACCTCACCGCGAAAGACCTCAAGCAGATATGCAAAGAATTCAAGAAGATTGTCCGCCAGCAAACAGGCAAGAATTTTCCCACAGATCCTTATCGCCAGCTTGAAGAAGCAGTGCGCGCAGTCTTCCGCTCGTGGAACGGCGAGCGCGCGCGTGATTATCGTCAGATCGAAAAGATTCCCGACGACCTCGGCACAGCGGTCAACGTAGTCACGATGGTCTTCGGCAATATGGGCAACGACAGCGGAACAGGTGTGGCCTTCACCCGCAATCCCAAGTCGGGCGAGAAAGAGTTGTTCGGCGATTACCTGACGAATGCGCAGGGCGAAGACGTGGTGGCTGGCATCCGAACGCCAAGGCACATCAGCCAGTTGAAAGACGACATGCCCAAAGTCTATGACGAGTTCGTCGGAGTAGCCGAGAAACTCGAACGACACTACCGCGATATGCAAGACCTCGAATTCACAATTGAGCGCGGCAAGCTCTGGATGCTTCAGACGCGCAACGGCAAGCGCACAGGCCCGGCTGCTGTGAAGATCGCGGTGGAGATGGCGCGCGAAGGATTGATTGACGAAAAGACTGCCGTGAAGCGCGTGCCCGCTGGCGACCTCGATCAACTGCTTCACAAGATGATTGACCCGAAGGCAAAGCTCAACGTGCTGGCTCAGGGAATTGACGCAAGCCCCGGCGCAGCCTCGGGCGTTGTTGTGTTCACGCCGCAAGAAGCGGAAGAATGGGCCGCCAAAGGTCAGCCGGTGATACTGGTTCGCCGCGAGACTTCGCCCGAAGACGTGCGCGGCATGAAAGCGGCGCAAGCTATTCTGACTTCGACCGGAGGCCCGACATCTCACGCAGCAGTCGTAGCGCGAGGGTGGGGCAAGCCGTGCGTTGTCGGCGCGGGCGAGATTGCGATCAACTATGCAAAGAACGAGTTCTCAGTGAACGGCACGCGGGTTCGTCGCGGCGACTGGGTCACGGTTGACGGCACGACCGGCCACGTGATCGAAGGAGAAGCTCCGCTGGTTGACCCTGAACTCGGCGACGATTTTTATCAGTTGATGGAATGGGCGGACAAGTATCGCCGCTTGAACGTGCGAACGAATGCCGACACGCCCGAAGATTCAAAGATCGCGCGCGAATTCGGCGCTGAAGGCATTGGCCTTTGCCGAACCGAACACATGTTTTTCGAAGGCGACCGTGTTGATTACGTCAGGCAGATGATTCTGGGGTCGCTCGATTACAAACGGCTTGAAAGCGAGATTGCGGATGTTGAAAAAGAAGTCCTCCGCACTACTTCGCCAAAGAAACGTCAGGAGCTTGCTCGCCATCGCAGAGACCTGAAGCAGGAAATCGAAGAGCCTAAGCGGTTGTACAAAGGCGGACTCGATCAATTGCTCAAGCTTCAGCGCAAGGACTTCGAAGGAATCTTCAAAGCGATGGACGGGTTGCCCGTAACTATTCGCACGCTCGACCCGCCGCTGCATGAATTTCTGCCGCACGATGAAGAAGGCACGCGCAAGCTGGCTCGCAAATTGAAAACGAAGCCGCAGCAATTGTGGACGCGCGTCGTGTCGCTTCACGAAGCGAACCCGATGCTTGGACATCGCGGCTGCCGGTTGGGAGTCGTCTTTCCTGAGATAACCGAGATGCAGGCGCGCGCTATATTCGAGGCCGCCGCTCGCGTGCAGAAGAAAGGCGTGAAAGTGCTGCCTGAAATCATGATTCCGCTCGTAAGCGACGTGAACGAACTGAAGCTTCAAGCGGAAGTCGTGCGGCGCATCGCGGCAGAGGTGATGGAAGAGACAAGGCAGAAGATTGCGTATCTGGTCGGCACGATGATCGAGCTTCCGCGCGCGGCATTGACGGCGGATAAGATAGCCGAGGTCGCAGAGTTCTTCTCGTTTGGGACGAACGACCTGACGCAGACGACCTACGGAATATCGCGTGATGATTCGGGCAAGTTCCTGCCGTTTTATGTTGAAAACCGCATCTTTGCAAACGACCCGTTCCAGGTATTAGATCAGGAAGGCGTCGGCCAGCTTGTGAAGCTAGGGGCAGAGCGTGGGCGAGCGACTCGCGCAGATTTGAAAGTAGGCATCTGCGGCGAGCACGGCGGCGAGCCTTCATCAGTTGTATTCTGCCATCGCGTAGGCTTGAGTTACGTGAGTTGCTCACCCTTCCGCGTGCCGATTGCTCGACTGGCAGCAGCGCAAGCTGCATTAGGAAGCGAGCAATCCGTCTCGCGCACCGCGTAAAGTGCAGCGCAGATAAAATCAGCAACTTATAAATCGAGGGCGACTCCCGACAGTCGCCCTTTTTGTTTAGCCGAATGCGATTGTGTAAATGGTCTTCATTGCTATAGCTGAATGCGATTGTATAAATCAGCCTCCATTACCGTAGAGGTTCAGCCCGATTAATCGGGCTTTCCCGAAGGGCATATAGGCCAGCGCTTTTAGCGCTGGTTAACGACGTGCTCGAATTTCATCAGCGCGCTTCAGCGTGCTTGCTTCTCCTTCAACGATACTGGCTAAAGCCGAATAGATAAGGACGTTGAAACGCCCTTATCTATTAAACTCTGCTCGCTGCTATACCAGCCGTAAACGGCTGGCCTATGTGGCCTGCGGCAAAGCCCGATGAATCGGGCTGCGATTGCGGAACGCTGATTCGATAATCCCTTTAATTTGATCTTGGCTAAGAGTTATGAATGACTTGGCGCAGCATCATATTGTCATTTACACTTGGCGCGAACGTAGGGTTATTTACGGATGTTGCTTATGGGTGAGGAACCGTCCGCAGAAGATTTCATCGAAGTGTATTCCGAATCCGCCGCCGAACTGGGCGGTGAGAATGTCACCACCCCATCTAGAATTGTTGCTGAACCGCCTTTCATTTGCGGCTGTGGGAATTGGGCACGAAAGGCTTGCACCGGAGAAGGTTTTTATAAAGAACATGAAGGCAAGCCTTACTGCGTGCTGCATTATCCGGGTAAAGAGAAAGCCGATGATTTCGAGAAAGCATTCAAAAGAAAAATTACAGCCGAAGACTTTAATTTTCATGGTGTTTGGTTTCCTGATTCAATCAAATTAAGCGGTATTGACTTCAAAGCAGATGTAGATTTCGTATCGGCCATATTCAACGAATACACAGATTTCAGTTCTGCAAAGTTTAGTAGATATGCGGATTTCAGCGAAGCCAATTTCAAGGCGAGTGCTGATTTCAGGTCTACAATATTCGATGAAACTGCAGACTTCAGGTCCGCCACATTCAGCGCTTATGCGGCTTTCAGTTCAGCCTTATTCAAATCAAGTGCTGACTTCAGATCTACAGCGTTCAACGCGCCTGCATATTTCGGGGATGCCAGATTTATCGCAACCGGGGATTTCCTCTTTGCAAATTTCACTTCCTATGTAGATTTTAGCGATGCCAAATTCACGGCGAGAGCAGATTTTAGATCGGCTGTATTCAGCGAAAGGGCGGATTTTAGAACTACCGAATTTTGTGCATTTGCGTACTTTGACGAAACCACATTTAGCAACAAGCCAGATTTCAGCGAAGCTATTTTCAACGCGAAGGCAAGCTTCTGCAAAACCACATTCCACTTGCAGGCCAGCTTCAGCGAAACTACATTCAATGCGAATGTGGATTTCAGTGAAGCGTCTTTTCAAGATGAAGTAAGGTTTTCCGGGAAAAAAAGTTTTGCAGATAAATCATCTTTAGATTTGCATTTCATCCGGTCGGAAAGGCCAGAGCGAATCCTTTTTCATACCGTTACGTTGCGCCCTCACTGGTTTGTGAATTTAGACTCACGCAAGTTTGTTTTTACCGACGTGATTTGGGAATGGGACATTATCAGCATTGAAGGCGAAATCGAGAGTCTGAAGGGAAAGAAAATTTCTTCGCCACACCCTCTCTTAGCCATCGCCTGCCGACAGCTCGCCGAAAACGCAGAAGCGAACAACCGCTACGAAGAAGCATCGAGATTTCGTTACTGGGCTATGGACTTGGCGCGACAGTATAAATGGCAAGGCAAGGCTTTTTGGAAAACAGACTGGCTTCACATGCTCTACTGGGCTGTGAGCGGTTACGGCGAGCGAATACTTCGCGCCTTCGCATGGGTTCTGGCAATCTGGATTGTATTCGCGCTGCTCTATACGAAAGTAGGTTTCACAAAGCCGGACGCGGGCGATGAGCCGTTGCCTTTCAAACGCGCTTTCACTTACAGCTTAGCTGTGATGAGTTTGCAGAAACCCGAACCGCGACCACAGACTAACACCGCTCAAACTCTTGTCCTACTCGAAACAATTCTCGGCCCCGTGCAGGCTGCTCTGCTTGCGCTCGCCATCCGTCGCAAATTCATGCGATGATGCGCGCCTTCAGCTATACTCACTTTTTCATATCAACAACCTCGAAAGGCGACGCGTGATGAAGAGAAGGAAACTGACGGCGAGGCGCAAATCCGAACTATGCCTGATGTGCGGAAAGTGCTGTATGTCCATGACGTTTTTCGGCGGCGAAGTGGACGACGAAGCGCGCGACGAGATTCATTGGATGGAACTTCATGGGTTCAAAATTGATTACGTTGAAACCGATGGGCAAACCGAGTATTACTTTTCTATCCCGCAACGATGCAATGCGCTTCAAGAGATTAAGACTGCCGACGGCGCTACAAATTTTATCTGCGGAGTCTATGAGACTCGCCCGCAGATGTGCCGCGATTATGACGGCAGCATGGACGGCCCGCTCGGCGTTCGGGAT
>DATEKX010000071.1:0-4120 GCA_035277165.1 Blastocatellia bacterium
GCTAAAAACGGATTGATTGCGCTCTTAGAAAACAGCTCTGATCTGCCCGCTGCGCGCAAGGCGCTCGAACCTCTGCTCAAATCCGAGCCGCAGACGGTCGCCGCCGATAAAGAAACGCGCAAAGATTCGGTTGCAGACAGACTCGAAAATCGTTTGCAAGTCGCGGCTGAAAGGATGCCGGTTTTTGCCCGGCGACAGGATTTGCAGGCAGCGGTAAATCTCACCTACAACTATTGGCGTGACCGTTTACTAGGCATCACCTCTTCGACGGCTCGGCCTGTGCCGCCATCTGCGTATCAGGCGACTATGGAGTTGATCGAATTGGTTTTGCGTTATGCTCGTTCAAAAGAGATGCCGGTTATTTTTTATCTCGCGCCGATGCGACTGAGCGTTCAGCCGAATCCCAACCTGCCTTCTGATGTCACGCGCTTTCGACAGGATGTGCCGACTTTGTGTCGTCGCTACGGCGTGACCTGCCTGGATTATGTTGATTTGATACCTGAAAATCTCTGGACAAATTATCCCGATTTCGATGGAGCCGCAGGGCAACGCGACTTCGCTCATTTCACAGGCGCTGCTCACAAGAAACTGGCCGAGCAGTTGGCTTCAGACACAGGCGCGCAGTTGACACAGAGAAAGAGCGAATGACGATTCAGAGTTTGAGTTATTTGCTCTTCGTTGTTTTGGTGTGGGTGGCCATCTGGCCATTGCGTTCTGCGCGGTCGCGGCAGGCGCTCTTTCTTGTTGCGAGCTATCTTTTCTATGCGACTCTGGGGCTGGGCTTCCTGGCGGTGCTGATTGCCAGTTCGCTCATGAATTATTTGTTAGGGGTGATGCTGCGCCGCCGCCCGACTGCCGGACGATTATGGATTGGAATATCGCTCAACATGCTGCTTCTGATGCTCTTCAAATATTTGCCTCAGATGACAGTTGGGCCTGCTTCCAACTTGTTGCCCAAAATAATCATGCCGGTTGGCGTTTCATTCTGGACGTTTCAGGCGCTCAGTTATCTATTCGATCTATATCGCGAAGAAGAACTGGACCCGTCACTCGTGGAGTTCTGTTTATACATGGCCTTCTGGCCCACAGTGCTTTCGGGGCCTGTGTGCCGGTTGCCTGATATGTTGCCGCAGTTTCGCGAGACCGCTCGACCCGCGTGGGACGATGTAGCCGAAGGCACACGCCGAATAATCATAGGGCTTTTCATGAAAGTAGTGCTGGCCCAGCTTCTAGTGACGGGCTTCAACGCGGGTGAAGGCGTGGCCGCCGGGTTCGATCAAATCGCGCGAGGCTGGGGCGGGATTGATGTATGGCTGCTTGCAATCGGGTTTGGCTTTCAACTCTTTTTCGACTTCGCAGGTTATTCGCATATTGTCATTGGCACGGCTCGATTGTTCGGCATCCGACTGGAAGAAAATTTCAATCGTCCATACTTTTCATTAACGCCTTCGGTCTTTTGGACGCGCTGGCACATGTCGCTTTCATTCTGGATTCGCGATTATGTTTTTTTACCTTTAGCAACAGCGCGGCGCGAGAAGTGGTGGCGCTCGTTCGTTCTGGTTTTTGCAATGGCTTTATTCGGGCTATGGCACGAAGCAACGCTGTTGTTTTTGATCTGGGGAATTTATCAAGGTCTTCTGCTCGTGGCGCATCGCAAAGGGCAACAACTGAAACGAACGCTCAACTTTAAAATGCCTCGTTATATGGGAACGTCTCTGTCATGGGCTTTAACGTTCGCATTGATTTCACTGGGCTGGATATTCTTCCGCGCGCATGATCTGGATCAAGCGTTGTTAATGATGAAAGCAGTTGTGTCGCCTGCGAGCTATTTTCAACTGGCTCTGCGGCCTAACTTCTACATAGTCACATCGCTCGTAGTCTGCGGTTATTTCGCTTATGTTGGCCTCGAATCTCTGTTGTCGCGCTTAGGTGAAAATCTTTGGGCGCGGCGCGCTTTCCGTTTGTTGTCGCCCTTGTATTACGCAATGGCGATCTTTTTCATCATAGTCTGGAGCAAGCAGGAAACGGTCTTTGTCTATTTCCAGTTCTGAACTCAGGCGTCCGGTCGCCTATCGAACTTTAATCGAAGCGCTCGAAGCCGCGCCGCTTGATCGCCCGTTCGTCACCATGTGGAATGACGAAGACGACTGCGAAAGCGTGACCTTCGGCCAGTTCAAACAACAAGCCGAATCGCTCGCGGTTTACTTTCAATCGAACGGGCTCGGCGCGGGTGACACGGTCGTATTGATTATGCCGCAGGGCATAGAGTTGATGGCTGCCTTTGCGGGCGCGATGATTTTAGGCGCTGTCCCGGCTATTCTGGCTTATCCGAATTTCAAAGTAGAACCGGCAAAGTATCGAGCGGGGCTTGCGGGCGTCACCGCGAATTTGAAAGCTCGAATGGTAGTGCTCGACGACAAGTTCCCGGAAGAGTTGATGGATTATGTGGCCGTAGGCAGTGACACGCTGGTTTTGCGCAGCGCCGCTGGTCAGGAATCATCTGCTGAAATCGAATTATTCCGCCCGTCGCTCGAAGCCGACAGCCTCGCATTGATTCAGCATTCGGCAGGGACTACAGGTTTGCAAAAAGGCGTTGCTCTTTCAAATCGAGCGGTGCTTGTGCAACTCGATCATTTGGCTGCGGTGCTTGAAATAAACGAACAGGATTCGATCTACAGTTGGCTGCCGCTTTATCACGATATGGGCCTGATCGCATGTTTCATGCTGCCGCTTGTTTTGCATTTGCCTGTTGTAATGCAATCGCCGACAGATTGGGTTATGCAGCCTGTGACGATGTTGCAACTGATCTCGCAGTACAAATGCACGTTGGCGTGGGCTCCGAATTTCACGTTGCAATTTCTGGCGCGCAGAGTTCACCTTGATGATAGAAGCGAATATTCACTCTCATCACTGCGCGGTTTGATCAACTGCTCAGAGCCTGTGCGCGCCTCCAGCATGGATGAATTCCTGAACGCTTATGCATCTGCCGGTTTGCAGCCCTGTGTTTTGCAAAGTTCTTATGCGATGGCTGAAAACGTCTTTGCCGTCACGCAATCATCCATAAGCAGTCAGCCTCGGCGTTTGTGGGTTTCCGGGGCGCGTCTGAGAAACGAGCACCGAGCGGTGCCGGTTGATGAAGGAACGAATGAAGCCACATGTTTCGTGTCGTCAGGCCAGTGCTTGCCGGGCAATGAAGTGCGAATAGCATCGCCTGAATCAAACAACCTGCCTGATGGAGCGGTGGGCGAAATTCTGATTCGCAGCGACTCTTTGTTCGACGGTTACTACAACCGCCCGGATTTGACCGAAGCTGCGTTACAAGAAGGCTGGTACTGGTCAGGCGATCTGGGCTTTCGCCTCGACGGCGAGCTTTACGTCATCGGGCGCAAGAAAGATTTGATGATCATCGCAGGCAAAAACATTTACCCGCAGGATGTCGAAGAGATCGCATTCAGCCATCCGGCGATTCACGATGGGCGCGCAGTGTCGTTCGGTTTGTATAATCCTGATCTGGGCACGGAAGATATAATCGTCGTGGCAGAGGTGGAGAAAGAAGATGATTTGAATGACGCTCTGGACATCGAGCGCGCAGTGCGCAGCCGCATAACGGCTGAACTGGGTGTTGCGGTGCGCGCCGTCTACCTCAAACCGCCCAGGTGGATTGTTAAGAGCACGGCTGGCAAGGCTGCGCGTGCGATTACGCGCGACAAATTGTTTGGCGAGCATCCTGAACTGGTCGAAAGATAAATTCGGTGGGAGATGAAATATTGACTGAACAAGCTCAACAGGTAATCGAGTACATTGAGCGCGAAATAATTCGCCGCCCCGGCATCCATATTGATGAAGAGACTGCGCTGGTTTCATCGGGGTTGATAGATTCGCTGGCGTTGGTGGACATTCTGCTGAAGCTGGAAGACGTAACCCGAATGCGAATCCCGGCTGGCAAAGTGCAGCCCAAAGACATGGACACTGTGCGGCTGATGTTTGCTACAGCCGAGCGCGTCGGAAAACCGCGCAAATAAGTTGTGTGATGTAACACGGATTGGCGTGCATGAACCGTGTTGAAAGATTGTAACAACTCAGCCCCGTAAGGGCGACCTGTCTATGGAACGGTCAAGAG